>NZ_KI518227.1 GCF_000479045.1 Cetobacterium somerae ATCC BAA-474 | reverse complement strand
ATTTAACGCAAGTGCTATACAACCTAGTAATCCAGCATTATCTCCAAGACCTGGATATACAATATATTCATCAATATTTTCTAAAATCTCTTTAGTTTGAACATAGTTGTTTAACATCTCTTTTACATTTTTTCTAATTAGAGGAAACAATTGAGATTGTTTCATAACTCCACCACCAAGAATTATTTTTTCTGGTGAAATAGTTAAAATATAATTTACAAGAGCTTGAGCGATATAATAGGCTTCAAGTTTCCAAGCTTCATGATTAACAGGAAGTTCGTAAGCTTTTACTCCCCATCTTTCTTCAATAGCTGGCCCAGATGCTAACCCTTCAAAACAATCTTTATGAAATGGACATTTTCCAATATATGAATCACTTTCATGTCTTCTAACAAAAATATGTCCCATCTCAGGGTGAAGCATTCCGTGAACTAATTTTCCTGAAACTAGTGCTCCACCACCAATTCCAGTTCCAATTGTAAGATAAAGACAATTTTTTAATCCTTTTGCAGCTCCCCAAGTGGCTTCACCTAACGCAGCACCATTAACATCTGTATCAAAAGCCATAGGAATATTTAAATTTCTTTGTAACTCACCAATTAAATTAAAGTCACTCCAATATTTTTTGGGAGTTTTAGTTATATATCCATAAGTTTCAGAATTTGGATTTGGATCAATTGGACCAAACGAGCCAACTCCAATAGCTTCAACTCCCTTATTTTTAAAAAAATCATAAACTTTTTGTAAAGTGATTTCAGGTGTTTCAGTAGGAAAACTAACTCTTTCTAAAATATTACCGTTTTCATCAGCAATTCCACATACAAATTTTGTTCCTCCAGCTTCAATAGCTCCTAGTTTCATAAAATCCTCCAA
>NZ_KI518226.1 GCF_000479045.1 Cetobacterium somerae ATCC BAA-474 | reverse complement strand
GATTACTAGGTTGTATAGCACTTGCGTTAAATATATAATAAATTTATAAAAAAATCTCAATCTTTCTGGATTGAGATTTTTTTATTTATATAGAATTTTCAATTTCTAACATATGTTTTTCATGAATCTTAAAAAATGGGTAATATATTATAATACTTAATACAGCTATAAATATTGTAAATATTAAATTTCTTATATCCATAGAAGATAGATACCCTTGGATAAAAAATGGTGCAAATGACGGATCTACTATATAACCCATAGATATTAAATCTATTTTTTGAGCAACATAAGTTAATGACAAACTCACTATCGGCATAAATAAAAATGGAATAGCTAATATTGGATTTAATATGATTGGTGTTCCAAAAATTACAGGTTCATTTATTCCACAAATTCCTGGAATAAACGATAATTTTCCTATTGATTTAAGTTGCTGAGATCTACTTCTCATCATAAGAATAACTAATCCTATTGTATTTCCTGCCCCACCTAATATTGCTACTCTAAACATTTGTAAATTCATAAGCATCTGTGGTTCTTGTCCAGACTTTATTAACTCTGCGTTGATTCCTGTATTTGCAATTCCTAAAGAAAATACAAGCGGAAAGATTATCGATGTTCCATTTATTCCAAATAACCATAATAGATTTCCAAAAACAACAATTGCAACATAACCCCATATATTATTTCCAATTGTTAATGCTGGTGTTAATATCATCATTATTAAACTTGGAATATCTTTTCCTGTATATACAAAGATTGTAATACTTAAACCATAAATTATAATTATATTCACTAGTAATGGAATTAATGCATTCATAAAAGATAAAACTGCTGGTGGAATATGTTCACCTTTAAACTTCCAATCTAATTTTTCAATAAGCATTGTTATTTCAACTGTTAAAAGACTTAAGATAATTGCAATAAATAACCCATCAGCACCTAAATAAGTCATTACAATAGAGTTATTTTCAATTGGTGCAGCTACTAGTAAAAATATAATCATTGATATTAAACCCGATGTTGACTTATTAAGATTATAGTTTCCTGATAATGCATAAGCTATAGTAAATGATGTCATTAAACCTACTATTCCCATTGTAAAATTAAAAGGCTTAGTTAATATTGCATAATTTTCTATAGCAAATTTTTTCCAATTTAACATAAATTTCAAAAATATATTTTGTGTTTCAGGATTTACTAAATCAACATTTATAGGTGGATTAGCTAGTATTAAAAATAATGAACCTACAACAATTAAAGAAAGAGTCATCATCATTCCTGTTGAAATTGCTGCTAAATGTTTTTGATTACCAATTTTATCCCCTATAGGCAAAAGTACTTTTTCTAATTTACTTAAAAATTTATTCTCCATTCTTCCCCCAAACTCCTATTCTTGCCACGGATTATATTTAAATGCTGATATTACTACTTTTTTTGGATCGTACTTCTTTAAAATTTCATTATATTGTTCTTTATAGTCATTATCTACTTCTTTTTGAGGAATAACCATACTAGCTTCATTTAAAAAATGAAATGAATCTCTTCCCATTTCTGCTCCTCTAGTTGTATGTTTATCTAAAGCATAATCAGGTATCTCTGGAACATGTCCCATCGCAAATCCTTTAATAACAATATTTTTTAATAAATCACTTGATCTATCTTTTTCACAATTACAAAGATATCTAATTGCATGAATAAAAAATATTGGTCTATCTCCATCAGCATAAGCATATTCTTTCCTCATTTCTTTTAAATTATTTATTAGAATAGCTGCCATTGGATCTCCCATTCCAATATCTTCAACAGAAATTGCAACTAATCTTCTCCATAGTTTTTCCTCCATTTGTGGAGATGTTATATACATTTCATAAGCAAATTCGCATGCTGCCTCAACTTTTCCTCTTCTAATAGATTTTTGAAGAGCTGAAATAACCTCATCTCCTACTAATCCATTTCTTGTTGTTACTCTTGCCCAAGGGTCTTGTAAAAATTTCTTTTCCATTTTTTCTCCTTTATGATATATAATATTGTTGGTGATATTAATGATTGATATAAATTATATTTGTAAAAAACACAAATTGACAATTCTAGAAAAAACTATTTTAGAGTTTATAGTTCAAAATATTCAAAATAAAAAGAAAATTTCTATTAGAAATGTAGCTTTAGAAAATTTTACTTCTACATCTGTCATCTATAAATGTATGAGTAAAATTGGCTATAGCAGTTACTCCAATTTTATTTATTTTTTAAAAATAAATAATAATTCTTTAATTTCTAAGGATTATTCTTTCGAAGAAAATGAATCATTCAAAAAAGCAATTAATTTATTGAAAAAAAACAAAGATAAACTTTTTATGTTTACATCTACAGGAATAGCAAATAATATTTCTTCATATATGAATGAGCGTCTAGCTCTTCTTGGAATAAGAAGTATTTCTAACAGTCATATTCAATTATTAGAAAATTACTTTTCTAAAGATATTATCTTGATAACACTTTCTCAATCTGGTGAAACTGAATCTGTTATTGATATTCTCAAAATAGCTACTAAAAATAAAATTAGGAGTTTGAGCTTTATTGGAAAAAAAGATACTACAATTGAAAATCTTTCTGATATAAGTCTTATCTCAACTAATGATATTTTTTTTGCAGATGTCATTACTATTTTTGAAGAAATCTTGAAAAGAATATAATCTTTTTTATAATAAAAGTCAATAATTGCAAGCTATTTAAAAAAATGTTTTGAAAAATAAAAAAATGTTTTCCCTTCAATCTTTGAATAAAATATGATAAAATTCTTTTAGAAAAATTATAAAACTTATATATATTTGGGATATGGCCAAAAGTTTCTACACCAAACCGTAAATTTGGTACTATAGGTAAAAGTTGACTTAAAACAGTAAGCTTTTGCTTGCTGTTTATTTTTTTAGGGAGGATTTTGTGAAAAATTATTTGAAAAATATGCTTTTAATAGGTACACTATTTTTAGTTGGATGTAGTTCTTTAATTCAAAAAAAAGAAAATGCCAGTATTATTATTAAAAATGGTACTGTTTTAACTATGGATAAAAATAATAAAGTTATAAATAGTGGCGTTGTTATTATAAAAGATAATAAAATTATTTCTGTGGGAAATAAAGAACTTTTAAAAGTTTACTCTGCAAAAAAAATAATAGATGCTGAAAATGGCATAATTATGCCTGGTATGATTAATACACACAATCATCTTCCTATGATTGCTTTCAGAGGGCTTGGAGAAGAAGGAATAAAAAATAGATTATTCGCTTACTTTTTTCCGTTAGAAGGAGAAAAATTAAATAGAGACTTAATTTACAAAGCTACTATTCATGGAAGTATTGATATGGCTCTTTCTGGAGTTACAACATATGCTGATATGTATTACCATATGGATGAAATGGCTAAGGCTACAAAAGATGTTGGGATTAGAGGTGTTCTTGGAGAAACTGTTATAAAATTCCCTGTTGTTGACGCTAAGACTCCTTATGGTGGAATTGAATATGCTATTAATTTTATTGAAGAGTACAAAAATGATGATTTAATTATTCCTGCTTTTGGTCCTCATGCTCCTTATACTGTTTCTAAAGAAAAAATGCAAGAAATAGAAAATTTATCTAAACAATACAATGTTCCTATTATGATTCATGTTGGAGAATTTGATGATGAAGATAAAAGATTAAATTTAAAAAATAAATCTGTTATTGAATATATGGATTCTATTGGTGTATTAAATAATAGAGTTTTACTTGCTCATGCTATTCATTTAAATGAAAAAGATTTAGATATCATAAAAAAAAGAGAAGCTTCAATTGCATATAATCCTATGGCTAATGCAAAAGGAGCCACAGGAATAGCAAGAGCTTATGAAATGTTAAATAAAAATATAAAAGTTGGACTCGGAACTGATGGACCTATGAGCTCTAACCAAGTAGATCTTTTTAGAACTTTAAGTTATGCCTCTTCTATGCAGAGGTTAAAATATAACGATAGAACTATTATGACTCCAGATGTCGTTGTTAAAATGGCTACAATTGGAGGAGCCCAAGCTTTAAATCTAGATAAGAAAATTGGATCAATTGAACCTGGAAAATTAGCTGATATTGTCATAATTGAAACTAAATCTCCTAATATGATGCCTAACTATGATCCTTTTGCTACTCTTGTTTTTCAAGCTAATCCATCTAATGTAGATACAACAATTGTTAATGGAAAAATAATTGTAGAAAATAAAAAATTAAAAACTTATGATATCAAAAAAAATATAAAACAAATGAAAGAAATTGAAAATGATATTGCTAAATTTGCTAAAGAATTAGCAGAAAAAGCTAAGAAAATAAATTAAAATTTAATAAAAATGGACTCTTAAATTAAAGAGTCCATCTTTATTATTTTATTTAAATATTTTCATTATGTCTTCAATAATTAATTTCTCTGTCAAATGATAACGTTCATAAAGTTCTTTTAAAGGAACACTTTCTACAAACTCTTTTTTTGCTCCAAAATTTAAAACTTTTATATCTTTATCTGAATAAAATCTTGAAATTTTTTCGCCAAATCCACCGTCTAAAACACCATCTTCTAAAGTTATTACAAGCTCGTGCCCTTCTAGAAGCTTATATAACATCTCTTCATCTATTCCTGTTATAAATCTAGGATTTATAAGTGTACTATTTATTCCTATTTTTTTTAATTCATCATATACTTTTTTTCCTAAATGAAAAAAATCGCCTAAACCAATTATAGCTATTTGATTTCCACTTTCAACTTTTAAAAATTTATTAAGATTATCAAACTTAGGTTCTACTTCTTCTCCTGTGGATATTACAGCTGTATTTGGAACTCTTATTGCTACTGGATACTGTCTTTGTTCTATTGACCATTCTAACATAGCTAAATACTCTTCCTTTGTAGTAGGAGCTAAATAAACAATATTTGGAATATTAGATATTAATGGAATATCAAATATTCCGTAATGAGTAATACTCGAATTACTAATTCCACCATGATGTACAACTATTGTAGCCGGATTATTATTTATTGCTAAGTCTTGAGACAGTTGATCATAGGTTCTTTGAAGAAAAGTTCCAACGGCTTCTACTACTGGCTTTGCTCCTCTTTTAGATATTCCAGATACTAATGCTATTGCATGTTCCTCTGCTATTCCTACATCTATATACTGCTCTTTACACTCTTCTCTAAATTTTTGTAATCCTACACTTCCTGGTGTTGCTGCCGTTATTACAACTACACTTTTATCACCTTTAGCTTTTTTTATTAAAAAATTTTCAGATATATCCGAGTAACTTTCTCCTTTCTTTTCTAACATTAATTTTGGATTTTTTAAATCAAATGGAGAAACATAATGATAAAATTCTAAATGTTTAACTGCGTCTTTGTATCCTTTTCCTTTTATAGTATGCATATGAACTACAACAGGATGATCAATATCTTTAACTTTTTTTAGAGCTTCTATTAATTTTTCAATATTATTTCCATCATCTACAAAATGATATTCAAATCCTAAAGATTTAAAAAAGTTATTCTCAGATTTTCCTTTAGTTTCACGTAACAATTCTAAATCTTTATATAAACCACCATGATTTTTTGCAATGGACATATTGTTATCATTAACTAAAATTATTATATTTTTGCCTGATACTGCTGCATTATTTAATCCTTCATAAGCTTCTCCTCCACTTAATGATCCATCACCTATTATTGCCACAATATTTTCTTTTCCATTTAATAAATCTCTACCTTTTGCTAAACCACAAGCTAAACTAATTGAAGTAGAGGTATGCCCAATTGTAAAAAAATCATGATCACTTTCATGGGGATTTGTAAATCCCGTTACTGTCCCATATTTATCTTTATTAAGAAATGCATCTTTTCTTCCAGTTAATATCTTATGAGGATAAGTTTGATGAGAAACGTCAAATACAAATTTATCTATTGGAGAATTAAAAACATAATGGAGTGCAATAGTTGCTTCAATTATACCTAAATTTGGTGCAAAATGTCCTCCCGTTTGGCTAATTTTTTCCAATAAAGTTTCTCTTATCTCTTGCGCTAAGATATTTAATTCTCCAATAGTAAGATTTTTTAAATCTACTGGACTATTGATATTAGATAAAATTTTTAGTTCCATTATAACCTCCAATTAAATTAATTTAAATTAATTTAATTTTCTAAAAATTATCTAAATATCCTTTTATATTATATTTTTTTACCTTTGAGTAATACTACTTTAATTAAATATTGACTTTTTTTTAATTCTTATATTATTATATAGACAAATAGTTCTTATTGTCATCAGAAAGGAGTTTTACAATGGAAAAAGAAATTAAAATTTTAAAAGCTTTAGCTCATCCCTTAAGACTTGATATCATAAAACTACTAATTATAAATGAAAATTTATGTGTTTGTAAAATACAAGAAGCATTTAATATTGGGCAGTCTAATTTATCTCAACACTTAAAAATTTTAAAAGATGCTAAGATTTTAAATTCAAAAAAAGATGGTGGTTGGGTTCATTATAGTTTAAAAAATAAAAAAATTATAGAAATTATAGATTTATTAAAAGAATTTTAAGAAAAGCTCTTAGATTAACTCTAAGAGCTTTTCTTACTTTCTAAGTAGGTAAATAATTCTTCAAAAATTTTTTTATTATAATTCAAAGCATAGTAACCTATTTCTTCTGCATATTCCCTTATAAAAACATCTGAAGTTAAACTACAAATTTCAAAACTTTCTAAATGCAATAAACAATTTTCTGAAATCTCTGATATTAATACTTTACCTCTTTTTTCTAAACATTCTCTTATAAAACTATAAGTTTCATTAGGCAAATGTGACGATAACTCTTCCATTTCCTCTATATTAAGTTCTAAATTATTTTTTAATTTCTTTAAAATTTTAAGTTTATTCATAACTACTCTCCATTAAATATATTTTCTACTTTAGTAATAACTTATATTTGTGTAAAATATGTGTATCACTTTCAAAGTTTTTTTATTCTAACAAAATTTTATGGCATAAATATGTCTTACTTTATTTCTCGATAGTACTATATTAGTATAAACCCTAAAGTTAAATGATAGTCAATAATTTTTTCATTATAATAATTTCAATCTTGAGATTTTTTGAAGAAAATGCTATATTATTATGTCAAAAAAGATATAGTAATTTTTAGGAGTGATTAATGTTTATTTATACAATTGTTAATATTGGAAGTGAAAAATTATTAAAAGAAGAGGTAGCTATTAAATATCCTGAATTAAGCTTTGCTTATTCTAGACCCGGTTATATAACTTTTAAAGATAATAGTGAAACTTTGAATTTCAACAGTAAGCTAAATTTAGTTTTTGCAAGAGCGTATGGAATATCTTTAGGAAAAGTTGATAAAAGCAACCTAGAAAATGAGATAAAAAAATATTCTATTGATAAAATTCATAAATTTTCTTTCGTAAATGATGAATCTTCAGGAGAATATGCAAATATTGGAGATACTATTTTAGATGTATTAGAAGTTAAAGAAGGTGAATATTGGTTAGGAATGAGAAAAGCTCACAAATGTTCTTGGCTTATTCCAGGTGCAAACCCTAATTTAGTCCTTCCTAAATCAGCTCCATCTAGAGCTTATTTAAAAATAGCTGAAGCTTTAATCTGGTCAAACTATAATTGTGGCAAAAATGAAATTGTTCTTGAATTAGGTTCAGCTCCTGGTGGAGCAAGTTATGCTATGGTAGAAAGAGGTTTCAGAGTTTATGGAGTAGATAATGCTCTTATGAATGAAGATCTTTTAAAAAATCCTATGTTTACTCATATAAAAGAACCTATGCAAAAAGTTCAGGATTCTGATATTCCTAGGCCATGTCATCTCCTAGTATCTGATGTTAATGTCTTACCATCACTTATTTTAGGTCAACTTAAAAGATTTATGTCTATAAGACCGAGCATTCATACAGTTTACTACACTCTAAAAATTGGAGATAAAATATCTGTAAAAGAAGTTTTAAAACATATTGATACATTTAAAACATTTGGATTTACTGAAGTAAAAGCAACTCAACTTCCAAGTAATAAATCTGAAGTTTTACTTTATGGTAAAAAATAATTTATTATTATATAAAAAGTCCATAGAAAATAATTCTATGGACTTTTATTTTACAATAACTCTTTATACTTTTTTATAAATTTTATTTTTAAAACTGAAACTAACGATATGTATGCTGTTAACGTAACAAATAAGAAAATAAAATAGTAATAAGGTAAGGCCACCATACCCAGTTTATCTCCTAAAATTGTAAACGGGATAATTGTTCCTATAGTTATTCCAATTGTTGTCAATAATATTACTTGCCAAGATGGTCTATTTTTAAAAAATGATA
The DNA here is from genome assembly GCF_000479045.1 of Cetobacterium somerae ATCC BAA-474. NCBI lineage: Bacteria > Fusobacteriati > Fusobacteriota > Fusobacteriia > Fusobacteriales > Fusobacteriaceae > Cetobacterium > Cetobacterium somerae. The sequence continues at coordinate 12,430 of NZ_KI518226.1, read as the reverse complement.
ATTTTGATGTTCTTATTAAATATATAACAAGTGTTTGAGACCAAAGAGATTCTATAAACCAAGCAGTATTAAAAATAGATATAAATCTTTCTTGATTTAAGACATCTAAACTATGAAATTCACCTTTTAAGATATGTGGGGTAATTATAAAATACATCACAATATAAGTTGTTATATCAAAAATTGAACTACTCGGACCTATCCATAGCATAAAGTTTTTTATAGATGAAGCATCCCATTTTTTAGGTTTTTTTATAAAATCACTATCCACATTATCCCAAGGAATTGCAATACATGATATATCATAAATCAAATTTAACATTAAAATTTGAATTGGATACATTGGTAAAAATGGTAAAAATGCACTTGCAACTAACATTGAGAACATATTTCCAAAGTTTGAACTAGCTGTCATTTTTATATATTTAATTATATTTCCATAAATTTTTCTACCTTCAATTATTCCATCTTCTAAAACCATCAAACTTTTTTCTAATAAAATAATATCAGCCGATTCTTTAGCTATATCAACTGCTGAATCAACAGATATTCCAACATCTGCTTCTTTCATAGCTGATGCGTCATTTATTCCATCCCCCATAAAACCGACAGTATGTCCATTCTCTCTTAATGTTTTTACTATCAATGTCTTTTGGTCCGGAGACAATTTTGCAAAAATACTTTTCTTTTCTACAGCTATTTTTAATTCTGATAAACTTAATCTATCTAATTCTGAACCTAACATTATTCCTGTATTATCAATTCCAACTTGAGAACAAACATAAGCAGTAACAGAATCGTTGTCCCCTGTTAAAATTTTAATTCCTACATTAAATTCTAAAAGTGATTTTATCGCCTCTTTAGTACTTGATTTAGGTGGATCTAAAAATGCTAAATATCCCATGAAAATCATATTATTTTCATCTGTTAAACTACAACTATTTCTATTTAGTTCTTTTTTAGCAATACCTAATATTCTTAATCCAAAACTATTAAATTTTTTAACTTGCTGCATTATCTCCTCTTTTAGCTCCCTAGTTAAAGAAACTATTTCTCCATCTTTTTGAATAAAAGATGAAATTTCAATTATCTCTTCTACAGCACCTTTCGTTACAAGCTCAATGTTTTTATCTATATTTTCTACTAAAACACTCATTTTACGACGATTAAAATCAAAAGGTATCTCGTCAATTTTCGTATATGTTTTTGTTAACAAATCAATTTCTTTTTCATTAGCATGTTTTATTATAGCTATATCTATTAAATTTTTTAATCCTGTTTGATAAAAACTATTTAAAAAAGCATATTTTAGAACATCTTTATCCTCTTGTTCATTAATGTTAAAATAATGTTCCAATACAATTTTATCCTCAGTCAGAGTTCCTGTTTTATCTGTACATAGAATATCCATTGCTCCTAAGTCTTGAATAGCGTTTAAATTTTTTACTATTACTTTTTTCTTTGCCATTTTTCTAGCACCTTTTGCAAGATTAGCCGAAACAATCATTGGTAACATTTCTGGAGTCAATCCTACTGCAATAGAAAGGGCAAATAAAAATGCCTCAAACCAATCGCCTTTAACAACACCATTAATCAAAAAAATAAAAGGAACCATAAAAAGCATAAATGTTATCAATACTTTAGAAACAGAATTAACTCCTTTTTCAAAACTTGTTATGTTTTTTTTCTTATTTAAATCTTTTGCAATTCTTCCTAATATCGTTTCATCACCTGTAGTAATTACAATTCCTTTACTAGATCCACTTATAATATTACTTCCCATAAAAATTAAATTCTTAGATTCTAAAGGTAAAATATTCTCCGAAATTTCTACAATAATCTTCTCAACAGGCTCACTTTCTCCAGTTAAAGATGATTGACTTATAAATAAGTCTTTTGCCTGTATTAATCTTATGTCAGCTGGAACTATATCTCCAGCATTCAATATTATTAAATCACCAACAACAATTTCATCTACAGGAATCTCTTTTGATATTCCACTTCTAGTTATGAGTGCAGTCGTTTCTACCATTTCATTTAATTTTTCAACAGCATTATCTGAACGAGACTCTTGAATAAAACGTAATAAACCACTTGTAATAACCATTGTCGATATTATGATTACACCTGTAAAATCTTTATTCTCTGAATTTGCAAGAATAACTTCAGTGAAGAGAGAAACTCCAGCTAATATAAAAAGAATTATCGTAAAAGGATTTATAAAAGCGAATATAAATTTTTTTAAAGCTGAATCCTTTTTTTGATCTGAAATCTTATTTTTTCCAAAAGCTTCTCTCATTATTTCTATAGAGTCATTACTTAAACCAGATACTCCTGTTTTCAATTTTATAAAAATATTTTCAATGTTTTCCTTCATAGCCCAATTCAATCTATTATGGGCATCTAGCGATATAAGTTTTTTCATTTTAAATTCCTCCTCATATAATTAAATTTTTTAAATGAGAAGTACTAATTTTTTCAATGCTAAAAATAGAATAGATTTTCCACTGTAAGAGAACTTAAATCTATTCTTAAATAATATTTTAAATAAAAAGTACTTCTCCTACTACTCTGGACATCTCCTTCCATTTTTACACCTCCAAATTTTAAATTTAAAATAAAAAAACCTCATTACTCAAACAAGTAATAAGGTAAATAATCAAAAAATAATTTACTTTAATAACCGTTTGAGCTTTAGCTTCATAGGGCGATGAAATTGCATTATTCTATGCCTTGAATTCGACATAGACTGTTAACCAACTCATAGTGTCTCCACTATTTCGCGGCAGCAACCCTTATCCCTATGGTAGCCTCACCTACCGATTTTTCTATCTGTGATGATAATACTACATTTAAATTATTTTGTCAACCTCTATAAATTTATATTTAAAATCCTAGCCTTTGCTTCCCTCTATAATCATCAGCTTTCTCTTTATTTACTCTAATATATTTTTGAGTAACAGAAACACTTGAATGATTTAATAGTTGCTGTACAAACATAATATCTTTAGTTTCATTATATGCTAACGTGGCAAAAGATTTTCTAAAACTATGTGTGCTTATGAAGGTACTATCAATATTTTCATAATCACACGCTTTTAATATTTGATCTTGTACTTTTCTTACAAAAGCTTTTACTTCTTTTTCATTTGAGGCAAATATAAAATTATCCTCTCTAGTTCTATTTTTAAAAAGATATTCAACTAACTCCATATTTATTCTTGTAATTTGGGGCTTTTTTGTCTTTTTCTCAATTATTTCTAATTTTCCAAATTGAATATCATTATATCTAAGTCTAGCTATATCTTGAATTCTAAGTCCTGTATTTAATTCTACTAATAAAGCGTTTCTTACATCTTGTTTTATCTTTATTGACCCTAAAATAGTATCAATCTCTTCTTTACTTATAGCCTTTGTCATTTTTCCCATCATATCACCCTATTTGATTATAACATTTATATTTTATTTAGAAAACAAATAATCTATAGCTTTTTTACAGGAATTTGTATTTCAGTTATATATTCTTCTGAATTTTCTGTAGTATGTATATCTATATGAAAAATTTCAAAAATATCTCCCGTAATGCTTAATTCATTTTCTTTAATAAAACGCTTAGCTTTTTCATAATATCTATAATTTTCTGAATAGTATCCTCTATAGTAAATAGAAACATAATCTCCAGCTTCAATTTCCTCTCCCTCTTCTGTTCCTTCGTTATTTATTACAAAAATTTCTTCATAAGTATCATATCTTTTTTTCGAAAAATTTTCTCTACTTAAAGTTCCTCCAAACTCATTTTCTGTAAACAAAAAATCATTTTCTGAAAGAGTTTTTATACTCAAAAGTTTTATTTTAAAATCAATATCACCATCATCTTTGACACGACCTTTAGATTTTATAATTCTTCTCTTAGATATATTTTTTAATTGTGGAACTCCAAAAGATATGTTATTTTTAAAATATTCTAAATTGGCTTTTTTAATCAACAACTCTTCTTTTAATCTACTAAATTTTTCTAATTCTCTTTCTACAATTTCCAGCTGTGAATCTAAAACTTTTTCTGTAGAATTAACGCTTCTTGTTTCTAAGAAACCTTTTATAGCTTCTAATCCAAGTCCTAATCCCCTTAAATTTCTTATATTATTTAATTTCCAAATCTGTTCACTTGAATAATATCGATATCCTGTGCTTTTTCTAAAAGCTGGTTCTAAAAGTTTTATTTTTTCATAGTGTCTTAATGTATCAACACTTATATTATATATTTTACTTATTTCTCCTATAGAATAATATTTTTTCATAAACTCACCTCATAAATATTATACACTACTTCTTTATTTTATTAAAGAGTTGACTCTAGAACTATTCTAGAGTTTATAATATGGTTGGAGGCGATTACTATGCAAAAAAAATTATTAAATGAAAATCTTTTTAAACTTATTTTTAAATATGGAGTTCCTTCTATTCTGACCATGTGGATCTTCTCTTTATACACAATAGTGGATGGAATATTCATTGGTAAATTCTTAGGAGCTAAAAGCTTAGCAGCTGTAAATATCGTTATGCCTTATGTTAATTTTTCTTTTGCTATTGGTATAATGGTTGCGGTTGGGAGTTCTACTATGATTGCTATTCAACTTGGATCTGGAGAAGATAAAAAAGCTCTAAAATCTTATAGTACTTCTTTACAGCTTTTTATGGTTTTTAGTTCAATCTTGAGTTTGATTGGAATAATTTTTCCTGAAAAAGTTGTTAGAATTTTAGGAGCTAACGATATTATTTTAGAAGAAGCTACAACCTATCTATTTTATTTATCTTTCTTTACTCTTTTTTATATGCTTTCCTACGGTTTTGAAAGTTTTGTAAGAATAGAAGGAAGCCCTAATTACTCTTTACTTTGTATATTGGGTGGAGCTATTATGAATATTGTTTTAGATTATTTTTTAATAGTTATACTGGATATGGGAATTAAGGGTGCTGCTATTGCTACTGGAGCTGCTCAAATGACAACAGCTTTAATGTTAGGATATTATCTCTTATTTAAAGCTAAAAAATTAAGATACACTTTTACTAAATTTAATCTAAAAACAGTAGGAACTATTTTATATAATGGTTCTTCTGAATTTTTAACTGAGATGGCTACTGGCGTAGTTATAATGGCTTTTAATATAAATATAATGGCTATAATTGGAAATGACGGAATCTCTGCTTTTAGTGTTATCAGCTATATATCTACTCTTGTTACTATGACAATGATTGGATTTTCTCAAGGACTACAGCCCATTATAAGCTTTAACTATGGTGCTCAATCTAATAAAAGAGTTTTAAAAATATTAAAAATAGGAACTGTTACAGTTTTTTCTTTAGGAATATTTTTCTTTTTCATCATAAATATGTTTGCTAATGAATTAGTTTCTATTTTTATAAAAGAAAATAAAGAACTATTTATTTTAACTAAAGAAGCTGTTATATATTATAGTTTTACATATATCTTAATGGGAATTAATATTATTATTAGTTCATATTTTACAGCTGTAGAAGATGCTTTTATATCAAGTATTTTAAGTGTTTTAAGAGGTCTTATTTTTATTAATATTTTATTATTTCTTTTACCAGGAATTTTCAATACAAAAGGAATTTGGTTATCTGCTCCTGTTAATGAGCTTATCATGCTTGTGGTATCATCTATATTTTTTATAAAAAGTGGATATAAGAAAATTGTAGAATAGTTTTCTAATATTGTTTTGCTACTTTTTTATATTAATGTTAAAATATACAAATAAATTTGTAAAATAAGGAGTGAAAACAATGAACAATGAAATAAGTATTAAAAAAATAAAGTTTGATGCAGAAGAGGCTTATAGAGTAGGTGATTTTTTCTGCTCAGAAGCAATAGTTAACTCTATTAGAAATAATATTGCTCCTGAAATGCCAGAAGCATTAATTGCTGTTGCCTCTGGATTTCCAGTTGGTATTGGTAAATCTAAATGTGTTTGTGGTGCTGTTAGTGGTGGAGTTATGGCAATTAGTTATTTCTTTGGGAGAACTAAAGGTGGAGATACTAAAGTTAATAAAAATCTTGAACTAGCTTACGAATTACAAGAAGAGTTTAGAAAAAATCACAAAGTTTTATGTTGTAAAGTTTTAACTCATGGAATGGATATGGGAGCAAAAGAACATAAAAATCAATGTGTTTCTTTCACAGGAGAAGTTGCTGAAGTTGCTGCAACTATAATTGCTAGAGAACTTGGCCTTAAAATTATTGACTAGTCTGTTCGATTTTACTTTAATAAAAAAAATGTCAAGGTAATCTCTTGACATTTTTTCTTATAAATCTAAAAACTTTTTATTGTATCTTTTGACAACTCTTCTAATATTTTCTCCCCTAAACAGATTGCATTTTTAAAATCTTTTACTGATGCATATGTATAATGAGTATGGATATATCTTGTTGGAATTCCAATAACAACTGTCGGAATACTTTTTTCAGCAATATGGTATTTACCACCATTTGTGCTTCCTCCACTTCTTGCTATAACTTGGAATGGAATATTGTTTTTAATTGCAATATTTTTTACAAACTCCTGAACTCTTGGATTTGAAACCATTCCTGCATCCAAAACTCTAAGCTGCACCCCTTTTCCTATAGCTCCTTTTGATGAAAAAGCATCTTTAAATGTATCATCTGCAGGTGACCCTTCAAAAATAATTGCAAAATCAGGCTTTATTGTATTTGCCGCTACTTGAGCTCCTCTTAACCCAACTTCCTCTTGAGCACTTATCACTCCTACCGCTTCTACTTTTAATTCTTTAGATTTTATTCCCTTCATAACTTCCATTACAATAGCACATCCAAGTCTATTATCAAAAGCTTTTCCTCTAACAACTTCTATTTTTTCATCATATGAAAACATTACGTCTGGTGTTATTGGATTTCCAACTTCTATTCCATACAACTCTACAGTTTCCTCATATGAACTAGTTCCAATATCTATAACTAATTCTTCTATCTTCGGCAATCTTTGCTTTTCTTCTGGTGTCATAAAGTGAGGTGGTTTAGATGATACAACTCCCTTTATATAGTCTCCTTTGAAATTTCTTATAACAACTGAATGGGCTGGAATATTTGTTATATGCCATCCTCCTAAAGGTAAAAATGTTATAGTTCCATTGGCTTTAATTCCTTCTACTATAAAACCAACTTCATCACTATGACAATCTAGTGCTACAATAGGTTTATCTTGTTCTATATTCGTTTTTATATAAAGATTATTTATAGAATCTCTCTCACAAATATAACCTTTCATATTATCTTTTATAAATTCTAAAACTTCTTGTTCATGACCTGGTGCTCCATGTAAATTTGACAATTTTTCTAATAATTTAATTGTATCCATTACTTCCTCCCCAAAACTAAAATTCATATTTATAAAACTCCGGATATCCTGTTGCTTCAACATTTTTTAGATTAGTATTAACTCCATAAACAACATTTCCATGGTATAAAGGAATTAAAGGAACATCTTCATTTAAAATCTCTTGAATCTCTTTATAATATTCCTTTCGCTTTTCTATGTCATTCTCTTTTCTAGCTAATTCTAAAAGACTATCTATCTTTGGATTTGAATAAAATGCCCTATTACCATTACTTCCCATCTGACTAGTGTGAATATTTGGATAATACCCATAGTCACCATCGTATGTTGATGGTCCCCATCCCATAATAAACATATCTGTGTTCCCAGATCCCGTTTGAGATAAAAAAGCTCCCCATTCTAGTAGTTCAATTTCTAAATCTATACCTATTTTTTTTAATTGATCTTGTATTATTGTTGCCACTTGAACTCTTTCTGGACTACTTACAGATATTTTTAATTTAGTTCCAACTAATCCATTTTCTTCTAAAAGTTGTTGTGCTTTTTCAACATTGTATTCTTGAGGTAAAGCATCTTTATTATATCCAAAAACTGGTGGTGCTAAAAATTGATTAGCAACTTTTGTTTTCCCTAAATATATAGTATCAACAATACTCTCTTTGTCAATAGCCATTGCTATAATTTGTCTCAAAAGTTTATTTGATAAAGTTGGTGATTTTGTATTTAATCCTACATATCCTGTTGTTGTAGAAGGAGCTGAATAAACTTTAGCTTTTCCACTTTTTTCTAGCTCTTCCCACGAAATTGCAGGAATATCTAATGACATATCAATTTCACCTGTTTCTAAACCAATAACTCTACTATTTTCTTCAGGAACTGCTTTTATTATAACAGTTTTTATTTTAGGACTTCCTTTATAATAGTTTTCATTTGAAATTAAAGTTATACTATCTCCTAATGCCCAATTTTGTACTTTATATGGTCCTGTTGCTACAGGATTATTAAAATAATTTTCTGAATTTTTTAAAACCTCTTTTTTATTAATAATTGATGAAGATTTATGACTCAAATGATTTAAAAGAGGTGCAAATGGTTCTTCTGTAATAATTTCTAATGTATTATTATTTAAAACTTTTACATCCTTAATCATCTTATAAAGATGGGCAACCTTAGGATTTTCCTTAGCTCTTTCCAATGTAAACTTAACATCTTCAGCAGTTAAGCTATCTCCATTTGTAAATTTTACACCCTTTTTTAATACTATTTCTAAAATATTATCATTAATTTTTTTATAACTTTCAACTAAACTTGGAACTGGAGTTCCATTTTTTTCGTCTATTTCAAATAGTCTATCGTATATTTGTGTAATAGCCACCTGAGAATAATTATCAGTTGAATTTTGTGGATCTAAAGTTTTAGGGTCACTTAACTGAGCAAATACTAATTTTTCTTTTTCTTTGCTCTTTTTTTCTCCACATCCTCCAAAAATAACCAATCCCAATGTAAAAAAAACAATAAATAACTTTTTCATCATTACCTCCCCAAACCTATTTTATAAGATAATACTATTTTTAAAATTGAAAATCAATTTTTATTTTATTTTTTTATAAAAAAATAATAACAAAAAAAGTTGAAGTAAATATTCCTTCAACTTTTTCTCTATTCTTATTCTTATATCTTACTAATATTTTTGACTTGATGTTTTTGATGCTCCTGCTGTTTCCATATCTAATGAAGAACATGAACTTAATCCAAAAATTAATGCTCCTAAAATTAAAAATACTCCTAAAGTTTTCATAAAAACCTCCTAATTTATATTTCATTATAACTTTATATTCTTATTATTATAGTTTTTCCTTTTATACTTAAAAGATGAAAATAAAAAACCTTCCTTTTGGGGAAAAGGAAGGTTTTTATAACACGGGGGAGTGTTAAAATAAAAAGATTTAAATAAATTTTTGGGGGGTATTAAATTTACTTAATCATCGGTTTCAATTGATAATACCATATCCGTAAATCTATGTCAACCATGTTTTTATTTCGAATACAATTTTAAGAACTGTGTTCTTATTACGTTCTTTATTTACAATTTATACCCATTAAAGTTTTTATAGTATTGTATTTTGCCAACTGATGTAATTTTTTTTGTTTTTAATACACTTCGATATCTCAATTTATTTAAACATATTTATTGCACCGATAATTACAGGCATTTGAAATATATCTATTAAAAATGCTCCTGTTAACGTTACTATTAAATAAGGGTTAACTGTATATCCGTGCCTTTCGGATATCTCACCCATATTTAACATTGCATTTGTTGTAGCTCCTAGTCCTGAACCACACATTCCTGAAACCATTACCGCTGCATCATAATCTTTTCCCATTGCCTTAAATACAATTTGACTCGTAAAAAATGCCATAAATAAAACTTGAGCAAATAAAATTAAAAACATCGGTACAGCTAGAGAAGCTAGTTCCCACAATCTTAAAGAAATTAAAGCCATTGATAGAAAGATATTTAAAGAAGTTATTCCTAAAATATCAATTAAATTCCTATTTAAGCTAATAAAATTATATTTTACATTTAAATTATTAAAAATTATTGCAACAAACATTGCTCCAACATAAGATGGAAGAGCTAAATCAAAATATGATTTTAACATAGATGAAAAACTAGTTCCTATCATCATTATTATTGAAAGTACAGCTATATGCTTTAATAATTCATCCGCTGTTATATTTTGATATGAAAATTTCTCTTCAAAATTAACATCATCCTTTCCAACTATGTTTACTGCTTTTAAATTATTTTTTCTTATCAGGTATAATGCTAGTGGTGCTCCTAGTAATCCTCCAGCTAATAAACCAAATGTTGCTGACGAAAGAGCCATTGTACTTGCTCCCATAACACCTAATTGTTCAACCGTTTTTCCAAAAGCTCCAGCAGATCCGTGGCCCCCACTCATAGAAACAGACCCAGCTAAAACTCCATATAAAGGATGAATATTCGTTATTTTGGCTACTCCAACACCTATAACAGTCTGCATAAAAGTCATTATACCACTTAATAACCAAAATATAACTAATAGTTTTCCACCTTTTTTTAATGCTGCAATTGATGAACCTATTCCAATCGTTGTAAAAAATACTACCATAAAGGGATCTTGCAAAGTTGTATCATATTTTATTGTTCCAATTCCTAATTGCCTTATAATTAGATGTATTACTGCAAATAATATTCCTCCAATAACCGGTGCTGGAATTCCAAATTTATTAAAAAATTTAGAATAATTTTTTATATATAATCCTATATATAGCGAAATTAAACCAATTGCCAGTGTCCCAATCATATTAAAACTAATTAAAAAACCAAAATCATCAATTGAAAAATTCATAAGCCCCTCCTTGTATTTTTATAAAATTTTAATTAGTATTTATCTACTTTATTTTTTTTTAAAAGTCAAGGTTATGATTTTCTTAAACTGATATCTAAATATTGGTTTTAACTCTTAGTAAATAGTTAGTTCTTTCTATTAGAGCTACTTCTACATTAAATCTCTCAATTTTTTCTTTAAATTCTTTACATATATAAAAATTTTCATCAAAATGCATTGGTATCATTAGTTTTGGTTTTACATTCTCAGCAAAATATTCGCCTCCCAAATAATAAAACTCCTCTAATCTAGGGTCTACTGGAAAAAATGCTATATCAATATTATTATTCTTTCTAATTTGTTCAATAATTTTTTGATAATATTCTTTCATATATTTTTCCTCATCTGGTGTATCATCTTTCCAATACCACCAATTTAAATCCCCTGCATGAAATATCTTCAATGTATCTACTTCAACTAAAAAAGAAACTCCTAAATCCGTGGATCCATATGCTTTTATTTTTACTCCATTTATGTCAAGAGCTTCATTCTCACAAATTTTATGACAACTTTGTAATTCATTATTAAAAATAATATCACTACTTAAAATATATTCAATTATTCTAAATTTATTTTTCCAAGAAAAAATTTCTTTATTAAAATGATCGTAATGACTATGAGATGAAAAAATTAATACTTTCTTTTTAGTATTTAAAATTTTTTCATCTAACGATATATCATCATCTCTATTTTTTAAAGGTTTTTTAAAATAATCAAAAACTATAAGATAATTTTTTGTTTCAACTACAAAGCAACTATGATAAATATAGTATATTTTCAAATTTTTCATAATTAATATCTCCTCTAATTTTTATCTTAATAATTTTTAAAAATCTAATATAATAAAAAAGGAGAAAAAATTTCTTCTCCTTATTATTTCTTTATTTTCTTGGTGGAATAACTTCTAGCCAATATCCATCTGGATCATTGATAAAGTAAATTCCCATGGCTGTGTTTTCATAGCAAATACATCCCATTTCACTATGCTTTTTATATGCTTCTTCATAGTTATCTGTTACGAAAGCTAGATGAAACTCCTCATCTCCTAAATCATAAGCTTCTTCTCTATCTCTTAACCATGTAAGCTCGATAGTAAATCCTGTTTCTCCATCTCCCATATAAACTAAAACATAACTACCATCTGCCGCTTCTTTTCTTCTTACCTCCTTTAATCCTAAAGCTTTTTCATAAAATTCTATACTTTTTTCAAGATTTAAAACATTAATATTAAAATGATTAAAAACAAATTTCATATAATCCTCCCTAAAATATAATTATCTAAATAATACATTAATTGTATATTATTTGTCAATAATACATAACACTTATAAAATAAAAAGCTTAGATATAAATCTAAGCTTTTTGTATATTATTTTAATCTTAGCAAGCTTTTTCTTGCTCATCATTTTTTTTATCTATCATATCCTGCTTTAATCCTAGTATAACTAGATCAAGTAATTCATCCATTGTATAATTTTTTAATTTTTCTTTTAATTTTTTTTCTCTCTCTTTGTGATCCAATTCTACCTCCATTATATCTAAAAAATTCAAATTTTGTATACAATAATAATAGCAAATTTTCTCTTTTAATAAAATTATATAAAATAAATACAAAGTTAT
>NZ_KI518225.1 GCF_000479045.1 Cetobacterium somerae ATCC BAA-474 | reverse complement strand
ATTTAGGAAGTGAGCTAATGAATCAAAATATTATCTACAAATTAGAAGATTTAATAAAAAATAATAATAAAATCCTTTTTTATGAGTACTTAAAGATTCTTAATCTATACAAATTTTTTATAGAAAGTGTCCAAGAATTTATTTTAGAAGACCAACTAGAAATAATAACTTTTTTCCATGAAAAAGCTTTAAATAAACACTTTGATATATTTGATATTTTAAATAAAACAGAATCTTCAATTTTTATAACAAATAAAACTAAAGAAAAAAATTTTAAGTTAGCTTTAGAGTACTATCGAAATAGATCTATCTATTCCTTAGACTCATTTCAAAGTATAGAGGCTATTAAAAAAACTAATAAATATACTTATTCAGTTATTGATTTTTTAGTTAAAAATACATCTTTAATATCTAATGTTTATGATTTTAATAAAGAGATGTTTCAAGAGAAACTAGAATATTTTTCTTCTGATAAAGAATTTTATGAAATATATTCTGATAAATATTGTGATATTATTTTAATTAAAAAAAATTTTTTTCAAGAGTTTAACCCATCATTATTTTCTAGCTTTGGTTTAACTATTAGATTTTGTGAACTCGGACAAATTGGTTTTAAAAAAGATACAATTATTTTAAATGAAAACGAAGCTCTTGTAACTAATGGAATCTCTTTAGGACAATACAAAGTTTTAACAAATGATATTAACTATCTTACAATACACATTAAAGATAAGTTTCTTAAAGACTTTAATATTAAAGAAATTAATTACTCTATGAAAAAATTACCTTGGAAAATTGAAAAAAATTCCTCTTTTTTATTTGAAAACTTAAACACTTTAAAAAATAATCAAATTCTTATTTTAAATTTTCTAACTAAAATAATTTTAGAGCTTTTAGAAGAAAAGAATAGTTTAAATTTTAAAGTGCTTTCTGAAAGTAATATTTTAAAAATAACAAAATTTATTGATAATAATTTGGAGAATCCTAATTTATCAATAAGTCAACTACAAAGTATATTTGGTTTTAATAAAAATATTTTAATTCAACTTTTTAAAAAAAATTACAATATTTGCCCCTCTAAGTACATTATAAATAAAAAGCTCGAGTATGCATCAACTCTTCTTATAGAAACTAAACTATCTGTAACAGAAATTGCATCTAAATTAAATTTTTCAAATTCTAGTAAATTTTCTCTAAATTTTAAAAATAAATTTCTATACACACCATTACAATTTAGAAAAAAATATAAAGAACTCAAGTGAGATTATTATTTATTTTGATATTTTTCTTTTTTTTATATATAATCTAAGTAAGAATTACATAATTATGGAGGATGCTTATGAAAAGTTTTTTAGAAGGTGTTATTAATAGAAATAAATATATGTGTGAATTAGGAAAAGTAGCTGATTATATTCCTGGTTTATCAACCGCTAATAAAAATCATTTAGGTATATGTATAATTGATACATCTGGAGAGATTGTTATAGCTGGTGATGCTGATGTAAAATTTACTCTTCAAAGTATTTCAAAACCTTTAACTTTAATGTTAGCCTTACTTGACCAAGGAGAAAAATATGTTTTTTCTAAAGTAGGTATGGAACCTAGTGGTGATGCTTTTAATTCTATTAGAAAATTAGAAACTGGTAGAATGAGAAAACCATTTAATCCTATGATTAATGCAGGTGCTATTGAAGTATGTTCTATGATTAAAGGAAAAAGTAGTGCTGAAAAGTTTGAAAGAGTCCTTAATTTTATTAAATTAATATCTGGAAATAATAATTTAAAAGTTAACGAAGATATTTATAAAGGTGAAAAAGAAACTGGAAATAAAAACCGTTCTATGGCTTATTTTCTAAAAGGTGAAGGTCTTATATCTGGTGATGTTGAAGATGTTTTAGATGTTTATTTTAAACAATGTTCTATTGAAGTTACTGCTATCGATTTAGCTAAGATTGGATTATTTTTAGCTAGAGGAGGAGTTCTAGAAAATGGAGATAGAGTCGTTAGCGAACATATCGCTACTATTGCTAAAACACTAATGATGACTTGTGGAATGTATGATGGTTCTGGTGAATTTGCAATAAAAGTTGGTATTCCTTCAAAATCTGGTGTAGGTGGTGGAATCTTATCTGTAATTCCTGGAAAAATGGGTATTGGTGTTTTTGGCCCTTCTCTGGATTTAAAAGGAAACTCTATTGGTGGCATTGCTGTTCTTGAAGAGATTGCAGAAAATTTTAAATTTAGTATTTTTAATTAAAAGGAGTTATTATGTTTAAGTATTTTGATCATAAAGTTATAAAAACAGCTTTAGCTTCTTTTTTATCGTATTATCTTGCAGATTATTTTGGAATAAAGTATGGTCTTACTGCGAGTATTATTGCTATTATTTCTATTCAGGCAACTAAAAGTGATAGTATAAAAATTACAATTGAACGTTTCTTCGCAGTTATTCTAGGAATGTCACTTTTTATACTGTTATCATCATTTTTAGGATATCACTATATTACATTAGGAATTTTTATACTTCTTTTTATGCCATTATGTATTAAATTTAGAATTGTTCAAGGATTCTTAGTTACTACTGTTCTAGCAACACATATTCTAAGCGAAAAATCAATTTCTCTTGATTTTTTACTCAATGAATTTTATGTTTTAATTTTAGGACTATCTGTTGGAAATATTTTAAATCTTTATATGCCCACTAACTCCAAAACAATAGATTTAATCAAAATGAAAGTTGATTTAATTTTAAAACAAATTCTTTCAGATATTTCTGAAAGTTTAAAATGTAGTTGTGTCTCTGTTAATGAAGATAAAAACTTCAAATCATTAAAAGCTACAATAGAAGAGGGACGAAAGTTCTCTTTATTAGATTACGATAACACTCTCTTTGATAAATGTAATGAAAATTTAAACTTTTTTTCTATGAGAAGAAGACAGTATAGAATTTTAACTAGGATGAGAACGTGTTTTAAAAGATTATACATTACTCACGAATATAGTCTTATCATTGCTGAATTTATAGCTAAAGTTTCAGAAAATGTTGAAGTTAATAAAAAAACTACTCCGTTAATTGAAGAGCATAAAGAATTAAAAGAACTATTCTCAAATTTTCCTCTGCCCAAAACTAGAGCTGAATTTGAAAATAGAGCTACTTTATTTCAACTTTTACAGGAAATGGAAGAGTTTCTTAATGCTAAAATCGAATTCAAAAAAGATTATGAAAATTAATTTGTAAACTTATTATAAAGGAGTGTCCATGTTAGATAAAAATAAACGACAAATAAACTACTTAAGATTATCTATTACAGATCATTGTAACTTAAGGTGCAAATATTGTCTTCCTGAAAAAGATACAAACTTTTATAACAATTGTGATTTACTAAATAGTAATGAAATAGAAAAAATTGTTAAAGCTTTTTCTTTAATTGGTATAAAAAAAGTTAGAATAACAGGTGGCGAACCTTTAGTTAGAAAGGATTTTAATGAAATTTTAGAAAAAATAAATCATATTGAAGGAATCGAAAAAATTGCTATTACTACAAATGGATTTCAACTTTTAGAAAATTTAGATTTATTCAAGAAAAATGGATTAAATAGAATTAATATAAGTTTAGATAGTTTAAACGCTAAAAAATATAATGAAATTACTCGTGGTGGTAATTTTGATAAAGTTTTTAAAACTATTAAAGAAGCAACTTTAAAAAATTTTGAAAAAATACGTTTAAATGTTGTTATTATGGAAGGTATCAATGATAATGAAATTTTAGACTTTGTCAATTTAACCAAAGATTTAGATATTGGTGTGCGTTTTATTGAAATAATGCCAATTGGAGAAGGTAAAAAATTTACTTCTGTTAAAAATTCAGATATTTTAAATCTTATAAAAAAACATTATTTGTTAGAAAAAAATTCAAACCTCTCTACTGACGGACCAGCTTCTTATTATAAAGTTTCCGGGTTTATGGGAGAGATCGGTTTTATTAGTCCTCTTTCGAATAGATTCTGCGATAGTTGTAATCGAGTTAGAGTAACCTCTAATGGCTTTTTGAAACTATGTTTACATTATAACAAAGGAATTGATTTAATGCCTTATTTAAAAGATGAGACTTCTGTAGAAACTTTAGCAATGATTATTGAAAAAGCTATCTACAATAAAAAGCCAAAAGAACATCACATGGATAATAGTGAAAATATTAATGATATAGAATTAAAGGGCATGAACAAAATAGGAGGATAACATGGGAAAAGTTATAGCAATTTGTATAAGTGAAAATAAGGGGACTGAAAAAGTTGTTGTTGAAAGTGGAGTTTTAATTAAAAACTTTGGATTAGAAAAAGATGCTCATGGAGGAAATTGGCATAGACAAATTAGTTTATTAGAACTTGAAAAAATCGATGATTTCAATAATAAGGGTGGAAATGTTGATTTTGGAGCTTTTGGAGAAAATCTAATAATCCAAGGTATAGACTTAAAAAATCTTGCCGTTGGTAGTATATTACAAATTGGTACAGCTCTTCTTGAAATAACTCAAAAAGGAAAACAATGCCATCACCACTGTAAAATATATCATAGAGTTGGGGATTGTATAATGCCTCGTGAGGGTGTTTTTGCAAAGGTATTAAAAGGAGGAATTATTTTTCCAAACGATGAAATTAAAATAATCAAATCTCCGATAACACTAGAAGCTTGCGTTGGCTCATATTCTGAAGCTATTATTGCTATAAATAAAGGCGCAAATAGAGTTGAACTTTGCGAAAATCTATTTGAAGGTGGAACAACTCCATCTTATGGAACTATTAAAAAAGTTAGAGAACTTGCTATTCCTGCTTTTGTAATGATTAGACCTAGAGGTGGAGATTTCTGCTATTCTCAAGCTGAAATTGAAATTATGAAAGAAGATATTAAGGTTTGTAAAGAGCTTGGTGTACTTGGAGTTGTTTTTGGAGTTTTAACAAAAGATAATAAAATTGATTATCCTCTTTTAAAAGAGCTTGTTGAACTTGCAAAGCCTATGAGCATAACTTTTCACAAGGCCATTGACGAAATCGAAAATCCAGAAAATGAAATATTGACACTAGCAGAAGTTGGAATAGATCG
The DNA here is from genome assembly GCF_000479045.1 of Cetobacterium somerae ATCC BAA-474. Lineage (NCBI taxonomy): Bacteria > Fusobacteriati > Fusobacteriota > Fusobacteriia > Fusobacteriales > Fusobacteriaceae > Cetobacterium > Cetobacterium somerae. The sequence continues at coordinate 4,995 of NZ_KI518225.1, read as the reverse complement.
AATTTTAACATCTGGTAAAAAAGCTACTGCTTTTGAAGGAGCTGAACTTTTAAATAAATTTATTAAAATTGCTCAAGATAAAATAAAAATTATCGTGTGTGGTGGAGTTACATCTGATAATTTTCAACAAATCAATAAATTAATTCCAAGCACAGAATATCATGGTAAAAAAATAGTTTAGAATAAAAAAATGACGGAATTTGTACTTTCCGTCATTTTTTATTATATTTATCTTGATTTTTATTCACTTTTATTTTAAACTATTAAAGTTGTATATTAGTATTATTACATACATGAATTAAGGGAGGGTTATATTTATGAAATTTTTTAACAAAAAGTATATGAGTTTTTTTACTTCTTTACTTTTAATGACAACTTTAGCTCAAGGAAAAGAATTTATTTCTTCTGCTAAAGGATACAATGGTGATATTAAAGTAAAAGTTGATATTGTAAATAATGAAATCAAAAATATCAATATTTTAGAAGAAAAAGAAAGTGATTTTACAAAAGATGGTATGAATTCTATCATCGCTGATATTATTGAAACTCAATCTGTTAAAGTAGATAACGTTGCAGGGGCTACTTCTACTAGTGTTGGGCTAAAAAGAGCTGTAGATAGAGCTATTAAAGAATCTAAAGCAAATTTAACTCCAAAAGAAAAAAAAGTTATTGTTTATAACGATGTTACAACAGATGTTGTTATTATTGGTGGAGGTGGAGCAGGACTTTCTGCTGCTATTGCTGCTAAAGATAAGGGTTCAAATGTTATATTAGTTGAAAAAGCAGCTATTCTTGGAGGAAATACAAATTATGCCACTGGTGGACTTAATGCCGCTGAAACTTCTATTCAAAAAAATAAAGGTATTAAAGATTCTGTTGAAATTTTTATAGATGATACTATGAAAGGTGGAAAGAATACTAATAATAAAACTTTAGTTGAAAAAATGGCTAATTCTTCTGCTGAAATTGTAGATTGGCTAATAGAAAAAGGTGCTGATTTAACTGATCTTGGAAGAATGGGAGGACAAAGTGTAGATAGAACACATAGACCTACTGGCGGAGCTCCTGTTGGACCAAATATGATTGCAGCTCTTTCTAAAACTGCAAAAGAATCAGGTGTTGATATTAGATTATCAACTTTTGCTGAATCTATTATTTACGATGGTGAAGCTGTTAAAGGAATTATCGTTAAAGCTCCAAATGGACAAAAATATAATATAAACTCTAAAGCTGTTGTTATTGCCACTGGTGGTTTTGGAGCTAACTCAGATTTAATTGTTGAAAATGTTGCTTCTCTAAAAGGATTTGGAACTACTAATCACAAAGGTGCTACTGGTGACGGAATAATTATGACTAAGCCACTTAATGTTGATTTAGTTGATATGGAACAAATTCAAACACATCCAACAGTTATCCCTACTAATAGTGTTATGATTACTGAAGCTGTTAGAGGTAATGGAGCTATTCTTGTTAATAGAGATGGAAAAAGATTTATTAATGAGTTAGATACTAGAGACGTTGTTTCTAAAGCAGAACTTAATCAAAAAGGTGGAAGTGCATACCTTATGTTTGATGAAAATGTTAAAAAGAGTTTAAAAGCTATAGATAGTTATGATAAAAAAGGATATTTAACTAAAGGAAATACAATTGAAGAACTCGCTAAAAATTTAGATATTCCTTCTAAAGAGTTAGAGAAAACTTTCTCAAAATATAATGAAAGTGTAAAAACTGGTGTTGATTCTGAATTTAATAGACAAAGTTTACCAACTTCATTATCACAAGGTCCTTTTTATAGTGTAGAAGTTGCTCCTGCCGTTCATCATACTATGGGAGGAATCAAAATAAATGAAAACACTGAAGTTTTATCTAATGGAAAGCCTATAAAAGGCCTTTATGCTGCTGGTGAAGTTACTGGTGGAATACATGGTTCTAATAGATTAGGTGGAAATGCCGTTGTTGATATAACTGTTTTTGGTAAAATTGCTGGAGAAAATGCAAGTTCTTTTTCCAAATAATTGTTTATTTTAAAAACTATAAGTTTGTAAAACGCATTTAATGATTTATTAAATGCGTTTTTTATTTGTTTTTTTTGATTTTTGTATTGCTTTATAGAACAAATTATGATAAAATCAGTTGAGTCTATACCACATCAATAGACTCGATATATTTCATAAATGGAAATTGTGAAAAAATATTTTCAATTTTTGCACTTATTCCACAAATTCACTTTATTATTAGGGAGGAAAAAATGTCTACAAAATCTGCAACAAAAAAAATGAGCTTTTTTGAGAGATTCTTAAACTTTGTTGAAGTTACAGGAAATAAGTTACCTCATCCAGTTGCCATGTTCTTTGGTTTCTTTGTGATAACTATTATATTTTCTATGATACTTTCTTACACTGGTGTTTCTGTAAACTATAAAGAAATCTCAAGAACTACTGGACAAGTTATTGAAAAAACAACTTATGTTCAAAACCTTTTAACTAGAAGCGGTATTAGAGGAATTTTCGGTTCAACAGTTAAAAACTTTACAGGACATGCGGCACTGGGGTCAATTGTTGTTGCTATGCTTGGAGTTGGTTTAGCTGAGGGAACTGGATTACTTAACTCTATAATTAAAAAAATTGTTATTTCAACTCCTAAACAACTAGTTTCAGCTATTGTTGTTTTTGCTGGAGTTATGTCAAATATTGCATCAGATGCTGGGTACGTTGTTTTAATTCCCCTTGGAGCAGTAATCTTCTTATCTTTTGGAAGACATCCACTTGCTGGTATTGCAGCTGCTTTCGCTGGAGTTTCTGGTGGATTCTCTGCTAACCTTTTAATCGGTACTACTGACCCATTACTTGGTGGAATTACAACATCTGCAGCACAAATTGTTTTACCTGGATATTCTGTTACTCCAACTGCAAACTTCTTCTTTATGTTTGCTTCTACTTTCTTTATAACAGCTGTTGGAGCTTGGATAACAGATAAAGTTGTTGAACCTAGATTAGGAGACTATAATGGTCCTAAAGTTGATATTAACTTAAACGACCAAATTAGTCCTGAAGAGAAAAAAGGATTAAGAGCTGCTGGATTAGCGACAATCGGATTTATTATTGTAGTTTTACTTATGGTTATTCCTGAAAATGCTATTTTCAGATTAACTCCTGAAGAAATTACAAAGTTTATAGCTGAAAATAATAGAGAACCTGGAACTATGGAAATTTTAAAACCTTTCTTTAGTGATTCTATTGTTTACATTCTTATGTTAGCATTCTTTATTCCTGGACTTGCTTATGGTGTTGCAGCAAAAACTGTAAAGTCACACAAAGATGTTATTAAGTCAATGACTAAAGCAATGGCTTCTTGTGGACAAGTTTTAGTTATTATCTTTGTTTCTGCTCAATTCGTATACGTTTTCTCTAAATCAAATATAGGAATTGTTATTGCTGTTAAATTAGCTGATGTTTTAAAAGATCTTGGAATATCTGGAATTTGGGCAGCTGTAGGATTAATATTCTTAACTGCATTTGTTAACCTATTTATTGGTGGAGCTTCTTCTAAGTGGTTAATGCTTTCTCCTGTTTTCATACCTATGTTCGTTGAATTAGGATTAACTCCTGAGTATACTCAATTAGCATATAGAATTGGAGATTCAACTACTAATATAATTTCTCCTCTAATGTCATATTTCCCTATCATAGTTGGATTTGCATCTAAATATGAGGAAAAAGAAGGATCTATGGGAATTGGAACTATCATTGCAATGATGCTTCCATATTCATTAGTATTCTTAATTGGATGGTCAATTATGTTTATTGCATGGACTTACTTAGGATTACCTATTGGACCTGGAGTTAGCATGTTTATGTAAAAAAATAAAAGGATGAAGAATTTTTTCTTCATCCTTTTTTATATATCTTTTTCTTCTCCAACTTCAATTAATTCTATATATTTTTTCATTTCTTTTCTAGAACTTTCACCTTTTGAAAAGATAGTTATCACTTCAGTAGGATTCAATGTTCTTATAAAGCTATTTAGCATAACCAAATCCATACTTTTTTCCCCACTGAAATAACTATTTTTTATATGTCCTATATTTGCAATCATAATATCTATAGGATAATATATCAATGTTTTTATTATATTCTCTTGATAAATTGTTTCTCCTGTAACATAAATTCTTTTTATTTTACCAAGTCTATCAACTATAGTTACAAGATACCCATTTGCTTTTCCTAATATTGGATTTGATAAAAAACCTCCTCCTTTATATGTTGGGATAACCTCAACTACTATTTTATAACCTTTTATCTCTAGGTCTATTTTTTTAAACCAATCTACAAAATAGATATTTGCATTTTTTTTATCTCGTAAATATTTTCCACACTCTTTCCTTGAAACAATCTTAGCTTCATCTTCTATAACCTTAACTCCTTCTTCGTCAAAAGAATCAGGATTACACTCTGTAATTAACCAAAGCTTTATATTTTTAAAAGAATCATCCATAGGAGAAACTAATTTAACATCACTATTTTTTTTTAAAATAAATGATGGATTACAACCGATTTTAAATTTTTTGTCAACTTCTAAAAACCAACAAGTTTTACCTAAAAATTTAAATTTAAACTCCATAATACTCTCATCCTCCCAAAATTTACTTATGTATTTTTTCTAAAAATATATAAGTATTCCTTTTAAATAAAAAAAAGATACCCTTAAGATATCTTTTTTATTTTTCTGTTTTTATAACTCCATTTACATACTCTACTTTTATAACTTTATCAGTAAAAGGTACTTCTTGGGTAATAAAACCTGTAAATAACTTATCCTTATAATATAATTTAGTTCCTTTTAATTCTAAATTTTCATCTCCAAATTTAACTTCTTTTTTCATACAACCAACCAGTGATAATATTGCTATAAATAATACTAATTTTTTCATTATCTAACTCCTAACTATTTTTTTAATTTTATTATAACATATTCTTTATTTAAATATTATTGAAT
>NZ_KI518224.1 GCF_000479045.1 Cetobacterium somerae ATCC BAA-474 | reverse complement strand
AATTAAAACTTAAAAGTATATTTAATTGAAAAAGTTTAAAATCATTTTTTTCAGTATTAAAAATTTTATAAAAATCATTATTAATATTTAATTCATAGGTATCATTATTTTTTAAGTATGAAGATATGATGCATAAAGATAGTTCAAAAGAGTTAAGTTCAGATTTTTCATAAGTTATGTTAATTCGTTTAGAGGTAAATTTAGTTAAAAAAGAATCGATAGTATCAAATTGACTTAAAATCAAAATTTTTAAAAATTTTGATTTTGTTAAAGTTATTTTTTTTAAATCCTTTTCAATTATCTCTTTTATTATATACTCTTTGAGTAATATATCATTTTTAGAAAATCGTTTTGAAAAAGTTACTTTGCTATTCATAAATGAGTAATGTGTAAAATTTTTTTCAATAATTAGATTTTTTTTCATTATAGTATCTCCTTTTGTTAAAAAAATAAATTAAAGCAAACGAAAAAATTATATATAAAAAAACGTGAGTATATAAAAAAACATTGATTTTACAGTAATATAATACCTCATTAATATCAAATAATCTAGAGAAATAAACAAAAAACATGAAAAATTTGACTAAAAAAATTAAAAAAGGTATATCAATAATAACAATAAAAAAAGGAGGGATAAAATGATTCAATTTATAGTTGCAACTCATGGAAAATTTGCAGAAGGAATAAAAACATCTATAGAATTAATTATTGGAAACATCGATAATTTAGAAATATTAAATTGTTATACAACTCAAAGTTTTAATTTAAAAGAAGAAGTTGAATTTATTTTAAAAAAATATCCAAAAGAAGAGTTAATTGTTTTGACAGATATATTTGGAGGAAGTGTAAATAATGAGTTTTTAGAAAATATATCTAACTATAAAAATTTAAATATTGTTTCAGGAGTAAATTTGCCATTAATTTTAACGTTAATAGAAAAACAAAATGATTATGATAATCCAAAGGAATTGATACGTGAAAGTATAGAAGAATGTGGTAATTCTTTGATTTATTGTAATGATGAGTTAGAAAAAAAAATAGAAGAGGACCAAGAGTTCTAAAAGGGAGGAGTATTATGATTCTTTTATTAAGAGTGGATCATAGATTATTACATGGACAAGTTGCATTTTCATGGATACAAAATTTAGGAGCAGATTGTATATTGATAGCTAATGATAGTGTTGTAAATGATGAATTAAGAAAAACAACAATGAAGTTAGCAAAACCCCAAGAAGTAAAATTAGTAATAAAAAATATAGAGGACTCAATACAAGCTTTAAAATCTGGTGTTACAGATAAATATAAACTTTTTATAGTTGTAGAATCTGTTGAGGATGCCTATAAAATAGCTAAGGAGGTAGATGAGATAAAGCAAATAAATCTAGGAGGACTTAAAGCAAGAGAAAATAGTAGAAATATATCAAAAGCAGTAAATTTATTAGAGGAGGAAGAAAATCTTTTAAAAGAACTTCAAAGCTTGGGGATTGAGATTGAAATTAGACAAGTAGCTAATGATACTAAAGTTTTATATAGATAGAAAAGGGGAGGATAGATATGATGCAAGCATTTTTATTAGCATTAGTAGCTTTTATAGCTCAATGTGATTATGCCTTAGGAACGAGCTTAATATCAAGACCAATAGTAACTGGATTTTTAACTGGGTTAGTAATGGGAGATTTAAAAATGGGATTGATAATGGGAGCTACATTGGAGTTAGCTTTCATTGGATCTTTTGCTATTGGAGGAGCAATTCCACCAGATGTAGTAACTGGAGGAATACTGGGAGTTGCCTTTGCAATATCTTCAGGTGCAGGAGCAGAGACAGCTCTGTTGTTGGCTTTACCAATTGCAACATTTACTTTAATTTTAAAAAATGCGTATCTAGGAGTTGTTATACCTATATTAGGTCACAAAGCTGATGAATACGCAGATGAGTGTAATATAAAAGGGATAGAGCGAATGCATTTAATATCTGGATTTGGTTTATCTTTAATGTTAGCAATAATAGTATTCTTTTCGTATTCATTAGGAAGTAATGCAGTATCTTTGGTTTTACAAGCAATACCAGAATTTATTCATAAAGGATTAGCAATAACAACTGGATTGATTCCAACTCTTGGATTTGCAATGTTAGCAAAACTTCTTATAAATAAAAAAGTTTTACCATATTTTTTCGTTGGATTTGCCATTGCAATATATACAGAAATTCCATTGACAGGAATTGCAATATTTGGTGCTTTAATAGCATTAATAACAGTAAATCCCATGTCACAAAGACAGTTAGTAGAAAGTGGAAACTTAAGTGAGAAAGGAGATGGTGATGATGATTTCTAATAAAAAAGATGAGAAAAATATTACACAAAAAGATTTGAATAAGATATTTTGGAGATCTTTTCAAATGGAATTCTCATGGAATTATGAAAGACAAATGAACTTAGCATATGCGTATGCTATAGCACCAATATTAAAAAAAATATATACAAATAATCATTTAGAATTAAAAAAAGCTTTGAAACGTCATTTAGAGTTTTTTAATATGACTCCTTGGATTGTAACTTTAATGCTAGGAATATCAGTAGTTCTTGAAGAGGAGAATAAAAAAGATGGAAAATTTGATGAAAACTCAATCAATGGAATAAAAACAGCATTAATGGGTCCATTATCAGGAATAGGAGATTCTTTCTTTTGGGGAACTTTAAGATTAATTGCCACAGGAATTGGAACAGCTCTTTCATTACAAGGAAATATATTAGGTCCAATTTTATTTCTATTGGTATTTAATATTCCACATATAATTATAAGATATCTTTTTATAAAGTTAGGTTATAAATTGGGGGTAGATTTTTTAACTAAACTTGAAAAATCAGGAGCAGTTGAGAAAGTTACTTACGGAGCAACTATATTAGGATTAATTGTTATTGGAGGAATGACAGCAAGAATGGTAGACATTTCAACTCCATTAGCTTTTAAAGCTGGAGGTTCAACAATAGAAGTTCAAAGTATTTTAGATGATATAATGCCAGGTATTTTAAAATTGGGAATCTTTGGTGTTGTGTATTATTTATTAAATAAAAATGTTAAACCAATAACAATACTTTTAGGAATGGCAATATTTGGAATTTTTGGAACTTTAGTTGGATTCTTTTAAGAGGTATATTTATGGAAACTATGTTAAGCAATATATGTGATGAAGAGAATACTTTAACAAATATTTTATTAAATTTTCAAGATAAAAATAGACATATTTTAAAAGATTTAAAAGACTATAAAATTAAAAGAATTCTGATTTTAGCTACAGGTTCTTCTATTAATGCGGCAGTTACAGTTAAGTACTTTTTACAAGATATATTAGAAGCTAAAGTTTTTATAGAGGAACCATCTATTTTTTATGATTATGAAAAAATAGATTTAGATACGGATTTGACTATTGTAATATCTCAAAGTGGAAAAAGTACTTCAACAATAAATGCTACTAGAAAAATATCTGAAATATTAAAAAAACCAGTAATAATAATAACAAACAACTTAGAAAGTCCAATAACAAAATATTCACAATATATTTTAGATTTAAATATAGGTATAGAAAATGTGGGATTTGTGACTAAAGGGTTTAGTGGAACTGTTCTAAATTTATTTTTATTGGGAATAACATTAAAAAATCAATATCTTAAATATTTTGAAGAATTGGAATATCTAATTGGTAATATAAATACAGTTATTGAAAATACTAATTTATATTTTGAAAAAAATAAAGAACTTTTAAGAAATATAAATAGATTTATATGTTTAGGTTACGGAGCAAACTATGGTATTACAAAAGAGTTCGAAACTAAATTTACAGAAGTGGTTAGATGTCCATCGACTGGTCATGAACTTGAAGCATATATGCATGGACCATATTTAGAGGCTAATAATTCAAATGCTATATTTTATTTGGATTTAGATTTAAATATTCCATTATCAAAAAGATTACATACTTTAAAAAATTATATGGATAATTATATTGGATTTTCAACAATTATAACAAATAGTAATAATAAAAATAATCAAACAATAAATTTAAATATATCAAAAAATATAAATCCTAATTT
>NZ_KI518223.1 GCF_000479045.1 Cetobacterium somerae ATCC BAA-474 | reverse complement strand
AATAGATACAGAATAGTGATATTTTCCCTCTAAAATAGTATCTATAAAATCATTTAAAAGTTCAATATTCTTCTCATGAGATAGTTCATTAGGAAGAGATATTCTAACCTCTTTATACACTGTGCCATTAATTCTTTCATTGTCATCAGCAGCTACCCAAAATTCTTTAGGAGATTTGCACCAATTAGGCAAATTGTGATTAGTGTATTTAATCTCAGTTTCTTTATTAGCGTATTTATTTTGTCCTAAAATATAGTCAATATGTGGCCCACCTTTTCCAACTCTACCATAAGATATATTCAAATGATAATTTGCCATGATTTCACCTCCTAAAAAAGTCGAAGACACCTGAAAGGTCAAAACACCTCTTCAAACACGCAGTTTCTAGCAATTTGCCAAGGCAAATGTTAGAAACTGTTAAGCGTGCACTATGGTGACTTCTGTTGAGTATTTATACAAGGTTATTGATCAATTTCTTTATTTTTGTTTTAATTCTATTTAAAAAAAAATAGAATCTCTATATATAAGAAATTCTACTTTTAATTTTTTTATTTATTATAAAATATTTCTTTTTATTGAAAAACTCATCATAACTAAATTTATGCCGCTAAATAAAATATACCAAGCTACACATAAAAAAATGAACTGTTGTGATATAAATGGAACTACTATTAATAAAATTCCAAATAAGATATCTATCAATCCATTACTAAAAGTTACACTAGATAATCCCGGAAAAATATTTTTATGAAACAAACTATTAAATACAACAAATATTCCTTTTAATAGCATAATGAATCCAATGTAAATTATTATAAAAATTTGACTTGAAAATGGAGTTATTAAAAGCGATAGTGCTGCTATAATTTCTAAAATACTTAAAAGTATAAATAAACTCCAATGAACATTTGGATTTTTGATTAACTGAATTCCTTTTACTAAATTCTTAACTCCATTCATAAAGAAAAATATAGCTAAAATTTCAATTAAATAAATAGAAAACATTAAAGGATTAAAGACACCAAACACTCCAATTAAACTAAAAATTATTCCAATTACTAATAATGTGAGGTAAATATTTTTTGATAAATTATTCATTTTTAAAACCACCCTTATATATTATTATTCTGATAAATTAATTGTATCATTTTTTTATTTTTTAACTATTTGAAACTTGTTACCTATTTTTCTTTCGTAATTTGCAAATATAATTTTTTTAAATTTTAACTTCATTTTTTCTACAAATTAGTATAAAATATACATATATAATTTTTTCGGGAGGGATTTATTTGAACGACTTAAATAAAAGAGAGTATTTATCAGAAAGTGAATTATGTGAAAAAATAACAAAAGAACTACTACCAAAATTAGAAGCATTAGATTTTAAATTAAAATCTATAAATTTTGAAAATTCTACTGATAGCTTATTAAAATTAAAGCTAACTAGAGTTTAAGATTATAAATGCTGTATATTATTTTTATAATTATTATCATAGTAGTAGTTTTCTTTCATATAAAAAATTCAAAATTTAAATCAAATATTAAAAGTCAAAATAATCAAAAAACTATATCAACATCAAAAAAAGTGACTAGTAAAACTTTATCTTCTACAAAACAAGAAGAATTAGAACTTTCTAAAAACTATAAAAAAATAATATTTTTTTCTTTGAGTAATAATATAGATATAACCTCAGATATTCTTTATATCAGTGCTATTAAGATTGGGTTTAATTTAAAAACAGGAGAGATAATCTATTTAGAAGAACTTAAAAATACTAATAATTTACAAGAATTTAAAAATTTTTCTAAAGATACATCACATTTTGTTTCATACAACACTAAACTTTATAACCATTTATTAAATTTAGGAGCTAAAATTCAATTCTGTACTATGCTGACAAATGTTAGCACTGTAGGAATAAAAAATTCTCATGGTAGAAATAGATGGCCAAAGCTTTTTGAAATATCAAAATATTATGGAATTAAATTTAATAATAATTTAAATCTAAATACTTTAAATAACATTAAACTCAATATACAAATATTTCAAAAGATGCTAAAACATCCTAAAACATCTATTATAGTACGTGATTTTATCTTTAATAACAAATCATTTTTAGATGAATTATAAAAAGCTAGATTAATCTAGCTTTTTATATACTCTTTAGAAAAATTATTCCTATATTTGCTAATACCACAATTCCAAGTAAGTTATACAATTTTTTCATTTTTAGTCTCCTTTTCTTTTTTATTTTGCTGCAACTAAATCCATCATAATTTTAGAATTTTTTGGTAAATGAGAAACTTCTAATAATGTTCTCGCAGGATTAATATTTTCTAAATATTTCCTATAAACTTTTTTTACTTTTATAAAATCATTCATATTTTTCATATAAATTGAAACTTTTACTATATCTTTTAATGAATATTCCATACTCTCTAATAAATTTTGAGTATTTTTAAAAATCTGTTCTATTTGTTCGCTAATATCTTTTGATACTATTTCCATATTTTCTAGACTTAAAGGTACTTGTCTTGACAAAAAAATTGTACCATTAACTTTTATTCCCCCTATAGCAGCTAGAAAATCAGTATTATTAATATTTTTTTTCATAAAATCAACTCCTGTATATTATTTTATTGGTTAGCTCTTATTGATATAACTTATAATACATCAAAAATATGGCTATAATATGTCTTAAACAAAAATAGTTGATTTTATTAAATATTAATTAGGATTACCCCCTATATCTATTTGATAAAAAAATCTCTATATAAAATAGAGATTTTTTTATTTATTTATTCTATTGTATCTTTGAATTATTTTATCCGAATCAATTACAACTTTTTCAACTATTTTATCAATAGAAGTTTTTCCTTCATAATTAATTTCCATTGCTTCAACCATTTTCTCTCTTACCTCTGGAAACACACCTAAAATAGCTCCTTGAGTAGCAAAAGATGGTTTAGTTTCTTTAATTTCAGCAACTGCTGTTTTAAATTGTGGATATTTTTCCATATTTTCTTTCATCTCTGAAGTTTCATAAGACCCTTTATTAACAGGATAGTATCCTGTATTAATTGACCAATATGTCTGGACATCTTTAGATGTTGCATACTTTACAAAATCCCATGCAGCTTTTTGAATATCATTATCTGAGGAATTTGTTATCCAAAGAGATGCTCCTCCAACAACACTTCCATTAAATTCTCCACTTGCATTTGGAATAAATCCTGTTCCTACTTCAAAATTTGAATTATTGATAATCCCTTTTATTCCAGCAGAAGAATCTAGATACATTGCAACTTTACCTGATGCAAAAGCTGTTCTAGTAGAATCCCATTCTCTTCCATAAGATGTTGCAGAATCCTCTTTATACATACCTCTTAACCATTCTAAAATTTGAGGTAAATCTTTTTTATAGGTAACTTCTGTTGGAGTTTCACCCATTCTTCCATTTTCTTTATTTACATATAATTTATTATCATTAGCTAAAAATTGCTCTATAAACCATCCATACATAATCATAGCTGAACCATATCTTTCAATTGAACCATTACTATTTTTCTTTGTTAACTTTTTAGAATATTCAGCATATTCAGAATAACTTCTAGGTGGACTATTTGGATCTAATCCCACCTCTTTGAAAGCATCTTTATTATAAATTAATATCGCTGTTGACGAGTTAAACGGCATTGAATATAATTCACCACCAATTCTATAGTAGTTCAGTAAAGCATCCTCTAAATTATTTACATTAAAATTATCTTCTTTTATAAACTTCTCAATTGGAGTTATAGCTCCGCTTTTATACATAAAAGCTGTTGAAATATCATTCATTTGAATTAAGGCAGGTGCTTCTTTTGTTCCTGAAATAGCTTTAAATTTAGCTATTGTTTCTTCGTAAGATCCTTGATAAATTGCTTCTATTTCAATATTATTTTGTGAATTGTTATAGTCTGTAACTATTTTATTCAAACTATTTTGAAGCTGTCCACTCATTGAATGCCAAAATACAACCTTCTCTTTTGCAAATATAACCGTTGAAAATGTTAATCCAAATACTACTAAGTTCTTTAATTTCATTTCTCCTCCTAGTTATTTTTTAATTTATTTTAAATTATTCTTTTACTCCTCCAGATGTCATACCTTTTTGAAGTTGACTTTGACCCAAAAATAAAACCACTAAAGATGGTATTATTACTATGACAACAGCTGCCATCAAAACTCCAAAATTTGTTCCTTCTTCTGATTTTATCATTTTTAATCCAATTTGAATGGTTCGTGAGTCTGGCCTTGTAGATATCATTAATGGCCATAAATACATATTCCAAATATTTAAAAATGAATAAATTCCCCAAGTACTTAAAATTCCTTTGGATAGAGGTAAAACTATTTTTAAATATATAAATCCATGGCTACATCCATCAATTTTAGCAGCTTCTATTAAAGATTTATTTAATGTTTTAAATTGTTGAACCATTAAAAATATTCCTAATCCATTTGCTAAAAAAGGTAATATAATTCCTATTTTTGTATTTAATAATTTCATTTTTAAAATTATAAAATAATTTGGAATAAATATCGCTTCCCAAGGTATAAATATCGAGCCCATTACTAGTAAAAAAACTAATTTTTTCTCGTTAAATTCAACAAAAACTAAAGCATATGCTGTTAAGCTACATATAATAACTTGAAAAATCATTGCAACTATTGATGTTATTAAGCTATTTAAGAAAAACTGAAGTATTGGAATATTTTGAAGCAATTCTCTATAATTTATAAAATCTATCTTAGATGGTAAAAGTTTTCCACTCATAATATCTTTAGTCGTCATAAAGCTTGCTATCAGAGAATAAATTATTGGAAAAAATACTATAACTCCTGAAATAATAAGTAATGTATAGATAATTCTTTTTTTCATATTATTGATAGTGCACCTTCCTTTCCAATTTAAATTTAATCACCATTATAACTGTAATTAATAAAAGTAAAAATAATCCCTGAGCACTAGCATAGTCAAATCTATAATTACTAAACGCTGTTTTATATATGCTATAAACTATAAAGTTAGTTGAATTTGCAGGTCCACCACCAGTTAACATATCTACTTGACCAAAACTTTGAAAAGCTTTTAATGTTGTCGTTATTAATAAATAAAATAAACTTGGACTTAATAGTGGAATTGTTATTTTAAAAAGTTTTGTAAAATAGTCTACTCCATCTACTTCACAACTTTCATCTATTTCTTGACTTATATTTTGTAATCCTGCAGTTAAAACTAAAAAACCAAATCCTATATTCATCCAAATTGTGGCAAAAGAAATTGCCCAAATTGCATAAGTTGAACTTGTAAACCAATTTATTGGTAAAATTCCAAATAAATTTAAAATATCATTTATTAATCCTACGCTTGGATGAAATAAAAATAAAACTATACTTGAACTTGCAGATACTGATACACCCATACTTGATGAAAAAATAATCCGAAATAGCTTTATTCCCTTTAATTTTTCATTACATATTATTGCTAAAAATAAAGATATTATCATGCTAAATAAAACTGTTATAAATGAAAATTTTAAAGTTACTAAAATACTCTCGTGAAATGTTGAATCTGTAATTAGTTCATAAAAATTTTCAATTCCAGCAAATTCTACTATTTGTCCTTTTGCATCAGTGAATGATAAAGAATATAAAATAGTTTTCATTAATGGAAAAATATAAAATGTTATTAGTATTACTAATGATGGTATTGAAAATAAAATACCCGTTAATTTTTGTTCTTTTTTCATAATCCCTCCTCGAATAATACTTTATACTATGTATGTTAATTCATTATGAATTTTATGTAAAAGTTATGTATAATTTTATTTATTAATTAATTTTATTTTCTTTAAATAATTTGAAATTTTTAATAAAAAATTTTTTTTAAAATTTCAAATAGAAAATTAAACATAATTTCTATATAATGTTTATATACATAAACTTTAAAACATACAAAAAAAGTATAGTTAAGTTTTGTTTAAATTTTTCAATCAAGGGGAATGCAATGGAACAATACAATGACGAACAAAGAAAAATAGATTTACTAGAATGGTTTTTAGAAAATAATTTTTTTAATAAGAGAATTGAATATTACATGAAGAAATTTGAAATTATATCTAAAATTCAAAATATCAATGAGAAAAGAGAAGAATTTTTAAAATTTCAAATTGAAATTTTAAAAGAATTTGATACTATGTCTAATAAAAATTTAAGATTAATTATATAAATTTAATATAAAAATATGCTATACTTGAGAAATAGTACATAGTTTAAATTTATAAAAATTAGGAGGTATTTATGAATTTCAAAATTTTATTATTAACTACAACTTTTATATTTTTAGCTGGGTGCAAACCTTTAACCTCAAAATCAAACTCAAAGGTATCAGCTCCACTAAATCAATCACTTATAGCTCCTAAAATTAATGAAAATCAAAAACTTGTTTTAATATCTAATAGTAATAAAACTATTGGAACTCTTATTACAAATGACAATTGGGAAACTGCTACCTTTACAGACTCAAATAAAAAAACATATAATTTAACTAGAGCTGTATCAGCTGACGGAATTAAGTTAAATAATGGTCCTATAGTAGTTCATTTTAAAGGAAATGAAGGAATTCTAGAAAAAAATAGTATTGTTACTCATTTCTTAACTAAATAAGTTTTTAATATTAAAAAGATAACTTTCTACTTTTGAAGGCTATCTTTTTTTATTTTTATATAAAAATTTTAAATATTAAGAAATAGCTTGGATATTGTCTAACTATTTTAGGATTTTTAAATTTTGAATATCTAGATGTTCTTACTAAAAAATAAATAAGGTAGATTATATTGAATTAATCTACCTTCTATTTATTATAATATTATTTTAAATTTTTCTTTATACCATCTCTACTTATCTAATATATAAACTCTTTCTATTTGATTTTCTTCCCATATAACTTTAGCTACTCCCATTAATGTAACCCCTAGTGTTAAAAGTAAAATTATTTTTTTCACTTCATTCCTCCCTGACAAATAAATTTAGTAATATTAGATTTTTTTAAAAAAATAAATTTTTCTTTATATTCTATCATATTTTATCTTTATTTTGTTAATTTTTAACATAAATCAACTTAAAAATTACACGAATATCATATAAATCAACATAAACTTTCACAATTATACTGATATTCTTGTAATATAAACTCACAAACTATATCAATTTTTTCATTTACACTTTTTTTACAAATTTAAACATACTTTTACCTTAAATTGATTTTCATTTAACATCTATCTGATATTATATTTTGAGTTTGAGAAAGAAATAATTTAAGGAGACATAATGAAAAAAAAAGAAACACTTTTAGCAACAGCATTTTTAATGCCCGCTTTAACCATTTTTACCATTTTTATTTTTTATCCCATTTGTAAAACTTTCTATTTAAGTTTTTTTCAATGGAATATGATTAGTAAAAATAAAAAATTTATTGGACTTGAAAATTATACAGATATATTAACAGAAAATAGTGTCCATAAATCTTTAATAAATACTCTTATATACATAGGTTTATTAATTGTATTTAACTTTATACTTCCATATATTATTGCTTATGTTTTAGCATTTTTAGTGAGTAAATTTAAAGGTTTTTATAGAACTATGTTCTTTTTCCCCAGTATAATTTCATTAGTTGTAGCTTCTCTAATTTTTATATGGGTATTTAATCCTATGATTGGACCTATATCAAAAATTTATGAGCTCTTAAATTTAAAACCTCAATTTTGGTTAAAAACTAATGGTCTCGTAATGGTTTTAATAACTCTTATAACTACTTGGAAAATTTTTGGTTATAATTTAATTCTTCTATTAGCTGGAATACTCGAAGTTCCTACTGAACTTATAGAAAGTGCTAAACTTGATAAAGTTTCAAACTTACAAATATTTCTATATATTGTTATCCCAATGACATCATCAACTGCACTATATGTTATCGTTATGACAATCGTATATGGATTACAGCAGGTATTTGTTCCTATAAATGTTTTAACTCAAGGTGGACCAAATAATGGTAGTACAAACCTTGTATATAGTATTTATCAGTATGCATTTACATTTTTTCAAACAGGAAGAGCTTCAGCACTTTCTGTTATAACAATGCTTTTCTTCTTTATATTAATTTCTATAAAGATTAAAGTTTTAGAAAAAGGAGTTTACTATGAAAATTAAAGAAAGTAAGTGGCATGTCTTGTTTTTACTAATTATAGGAATTCAAATTTTTCCTCTTATATATATGTTATCAATCTCTTTTAAAAGCATGAGTCAAATTTTTGCAGATCCTTTAAGTATAATTCCCAGAGTTATAACATTTAGAAATTATACTTATATATTTGAAAACGTAGATATTTTAAGATATATATGGAATACATTTTTTATATCTGCTGCTATAACTTTCGGTAAAATTATCACGAGTATTTTAGCTGGGTATATTTTAACTTTTAAAAATTTTAAAGGTAAAAAAATCTTAATTTTTCTAATTTTAGGAACTCTATTTGTTCCTTTTACAGTAACTATGATACCTAATTATCTTATGATTTCTAAGATTGGGCTTTTAAATTCAAGCTTAGGAGTTATCCTTCCTCAATTAGCTGATGGAATGGGAATATTTATGATTATACAAAATATGAAAGGAATCCCTAAATCTATTCTTGAAGTAACTAAATTAGATAAAATTAAAGAAACTAAAGTCTTATATTATATTATTTTACCAATGATTAAAAATTCTATTATATCTATGGGAATACTATTTTTTATAAACTCATGGAATGAGTATTTTTGGCCTTTATTAATTTTAAGTGAAAAGAAAAACTACACGCTATCTTTAGCTCTTCAGATGTTTATAAGTTCTGAAGGTGGAAACGATTGGGGTGTAACAATGGCGATTGCAACATTAACAATTATTTTTCCAATTATTATGTACGCATTCTTCCAAAAAAAAATAATGACGAGTTTTGTAAAATCAGGAGTAAAAGGATAGGTAAATATGAACGAAATTAAATTTAAAAATGTATCAAAAAGTTATGGAGATACAAAAATTGTAAACAATTTAAACTTAACAATAAAAGCTGGAGAAAGATTAGTCTTATTGGGTCCATCTGGATGTGGTAAAAGTACAACTTTAAGAATGATCGCTGGCTTAGAAGAGATTACATCAGGAGATATATTATTTGGGGATAAAAGAATCAATGATATAGAAGCGGGTGATAGAGATATTGCAATGGTATTTCAAAACTATGCCCTATATCCTCATCTTACAGTATGGGATAATATAATATTCGGATTAAAAATGAATGGAGTAGACAAAACTGAAATCAATACAAGAACAACTGAGGTCATAAAAATATTAAATCTTCAAGGATTAGAAAAAAGGTATCCTAAAGAATTATCTGGAGGACAAAGACAAAGAGTAGCTCTTGGTCGTGCTGCTGTAAAAAATTCTGATTTTTTCTTACTAGATGAACCTTTATCAAATTTAGATGTTCAACTTAGAAACTCATCTAGAGAAGAGCTTATAAAGCTACACGAAATAAATAGACCTACATTTATTTATGTTACTCATGACCAAATTGAAGCTATGACAATTGGTCATAGGATAGCAATTTTAAATAAAGGAGATTTACAGCAAATAGACACCCCTGAAGAAGTTTACAATAACCCAGCAAATATATTTGTAGCAAAATTTATTGGAACTCCACCTATGAATATCTTAATAGGCAAAGTTGCTAATAAAAAACTTTATATAAATGATAGGTGTATATTCAGTAATGAAAATGTAATCCCTAATTTAAGTAACAGAAACTTAATATATGTTGGCATTAGACCTGAACATATTTTAGTTTACACTGAAGATGCTTTTAATAGAATTCAAGGAGAAGTAACAAGAATTGAAAACTATGGAAACCAAAAATGTATCTCAGTTTCTATTGGAAATGAAAATATAAAAGCTTCTATTAAAAATGACCAAGATATAAAAAAAAATCAAAAGATTTATTTAGAAATCGATACAGCAAAATGTAGCTATTTTGATATCAAAACAGAGACAAATTTAAAAGTGGAGGGATAATTTTGAAGAAAAATATTTTAAAAGGAATTATTTTAGGAAGTCTATTTTTAGTAGGATGTGAAAAAGAAGAAAAAACTACAATATCAAATAAGCCTATCGAAATTGAATATTGGCATGTTGCATCTGAAAGTTTTGGCGGTGGAACAATAAAAGAGCTCGTTAAAAATTTTAATGAAAAAAATTCTGATATAAAAGTTATAGAAAAATTTAACCCTGATATGTATAAAGGATTAACACAAAATTTACAGGTAGCCGTAGCTGCGAGAAAGAAACCTGCCATTGTTCAAATGGGATATTCATATTTAAACTATGCAAATGATAATTTTGATTACGTAACAGCTCAAGAAATTATAGAAAAATATTTTCCTGAAGATAAAAATTATTTAAGTAATAATTTTTTATCAAATATATTAGAACTTGGGCAAGTTAATGGAAAGCAAGTTGGAATTCCATACTCAATAAGCAATCCAATCATGTATATTAATTCAGATCTTATGAATGAAGCTGGAATAAATATAGCAAATACTCCTAAAGACTGGGAAACTGTTCGTAAATATTCAGAAATAATAAAAGAAAAAACAGGAAATATGGGATTATTTGTTCAAGAATATGCTGATAATTGGGCTCAACAAGCTTTAATTGAGGGAAATGGAGGTAAAATTTTGATAGAAAAGGATGGAAAAACTATTCCAACATTTGCTTCCAAAGAATCCTCTGAAGCATATCAATACTTAGCTGATATGGTTCAAGATAATATAGCTTTACATGCTTCTAATGATGAAGGATTCCAAACATTTTTAAATGGTAGACTTGGAATGGTTATAACTACAATTGGAAAAAGGGATAATTTTGAATCAACAGCTAAATTTAAAATAATCGGTGAAAAATTCCCTGTATTTAATGGAAAAGAAAGAAAATTACCTGCTGGTGGAAATATGTTAATGATTATGACAGATAGTTCTGACGAACAAAAAGCTTCTTGGAGATTTATGAAATATTTATTAGAAGAAGAAGCTTCTGAAAAGTGGACTAAAGGAACTGGATATTTACCTTCTGCCATCCAAAATGAAAATAGTGAAATCGCAAAATTTTTAAATGAAAATCAACTTATGAGAGTAGCTAATGAACAACTCAAAAATATGGGGAAATGGGCTAGTTTTTCAGGAACTAATGCACTTCAAGCAGAACAATTATTAATCGATGTTAGAGATGTTATTTTAAGTGGTGAGAAAAAAGCAGAACAAGCTTTAAAAGAAGTTGAAGAAAAAATAACAAACTTAGTTAAATAAGGAGAAATATGAAAAATAATATATTTGTAAGTGATCTTATATTTTATAATGACACAAAAGAAGAAACACTTAACTTTATTGAAATGTATGATTTAAAAAATTTAGAATTTTTTTTAGAACCTAGAGATTTTAATCATACAGAAAAATTTAATTTTTTAATTAAACATGCAAAATTAGAAAATGTATCTTTTCATGGTCCCTATAGATTCTTTAATATTGATTGTAGCAATATCTTGTGGGAAGAACTTAAACTAAACTTTGTCGAAGCTTTAATTTGTTGTAAAAAAAATAATGGTGAATTTCTTGTTCTCCATACAAATGAAGCTAAAAGAAAAGACAGTTCTAAAAAAGAGATTGAGAAAAAGTTAGATGAATTATTACTTTTAGGAAAAGAAATCGGAGTTCAAATACTAGTTGAAAATGTTGGTATTGGAAAAAATATGATTTACTCTCAAAAAGAATTTGAAAAATTAGTTCTACAAAAAAATCTTAAAGTTTTAATTGATATTGGTCATCTATTAGCTAATAAATGGAATTTAGATGAAATTTTAGAAACTTTAAAAAATAATATTATAGCGTATCATATTCACAGTAATGATGGAGAAAAGGATCTTCATCAGTCTATTTTTCACGGTACATTTAATGGTGACGAAATTTTAAAAAAAATACTTTTAGAAACCCCAAATAGCAAATTAGTTTTGGAATATTCCCCAATAACAGATAAAAAAATACTTTTAGATGATTTAAAAAGAATAAAGGAGATACAAATTTAATGAAACAATATAAGGGATATCTTTTTGATATCGATGGTACAATCTTACTTGGAAACACTCTTATTCCAGGTGCAAAAGAAAAAATAGAAGAATTAAGAATGAATGGAAAAAAAATAAGTTTTTTTACAAATAATTCATCAAAAAATCCTAAAAAATATGTTGAAAAATTTAAAGAGTTTGGAATTGAATCTGAATTAGATGAAATAATAACTGCAGGAATGGTTTTACTATCACATATTGAAAAAAATTATAGTGATCAAAAAGTTTATATCATTGGAACTGAAGAATATAAAGATTTATATAGAAATAAAGGAATCCAAGTTGTAAATGAGGTATCTGATTTTAATAATCATAATATTGATATATTAATTATCGCTTTAGATACAGAGTTAGATTTTAAAAAAATTGAAACTGCTTGTCAATTATTAAAAAAAGATATTAAATACTTTGCTGCTAATGAAGATTTAGTTTATCCGATTGAAAATAAAGTTTATCTTCCAGATTGCAAAGCAATCTGCAATATGATTGAAGTTTGTACGGGAAAACAACCAACATATTTTGGAAAACCTAATTTTATAATGCTAGAATATGCTCTTGAAAAGTTAGGGTTGGATAAAAAAGATATTGTTATTGTAGGAGATCGATTATATACAGACATAGCCTGTGGAAATATAAACAATTGTGATACAATCTTAGTTTTAAGTGGTGAAGGTACCGGAAAAGAAATTAATACCATATATAAACCTAATTATATTTTAGAGAGTATTAGTTATCTTTAAGTAAAATGGCAACCAACTTTAAATTTGGTTGCCATTTTGTTTTAAGGTTTAATATAACTATACCCATCTTGTTGCTTCAAAATTAACTCTATCACACCTGCAGGAACAACTTTTATAAAATCATAAAGGTCTTCTTTTTTTACATTATATTTTTTCATTGTGTTATTACAAACTGAAAATATTACATTTTTTTCAACTAATTCTTCCAGTTCCTCTTTTTTTAATATACCTGATAACTTTTTTATACCATTAATAGCTGTACCCATAATAACTACTTCTAAACAATATTCCGAACCTAGTTCTCTTATTCCCTTAACTACATTTTTTAAATTTCCTATAAGAACAGACCAACGCTCTTCTTGATTAATATCAAAAACTACTTTGACTATCATCTTTTCTCCTTTGTAATTAAAATATATTATTTATACCGTGTTCATCAAATAGCTTTATAATTTCTTGAGTTTTTACATCAATTAAGCCCAAATCACTTATTTTTACATCTGGTATAACTATTAATGCAATTGTACTAGGTCTAGTTATAGGTGACTCAGCCTCTATTCCCATTTCTTTTAAAATAGAATTCATTCCTTCTATTTCATCTGATAAAACTTCTGCTGAATTTTTAGATAGCATTCCTGCTATTGGTAAATGTAATTCTTTTAAAATCTTTGCTTTCTCTGCAACTACAATACCACCTCCTATTTCTTTTATTTTTTCAGATATTATTAGTGCTTCCAATGGATTATTATATATAATTGTTAAATTATGACTATCATGGGAATAGGTTGTTCCTACTGCTCCTTTTTTTAAATGAAAATTTTTTACTACTCCAAGTGAGATATTATCAATCTTCTTGTGTCTATTTATTATCGCAACATAGTTTAATTCTGGAGAATCTGAAATATCAACATACTCATTTAAAACTTTTACTTTCAATTTTTTTCTTTCTGTTAATAAATCATTTTTATTTAAATAAACAAGAGCTTCTATTTCGAGCTCTCCATTTTCTATTGGAGCTTTTATCATAAAATCTTCTAATTTAAGATTTTTTAAATGAATGCTATTTAACTCTTCTACTTCTAAAATTTTAGAAGTAATTTCTTCTACTAGCTTTCCATCTTTTGCTACTAACTTTCCTTTAAAAAAAGTTTTTACCACATTAAAATCCCTAATACTATCTAATACTACTATATCTGCAAAATAACCTGGTGCAATAGCTCCTATTTTATCCAATTTGTATTCTTGAGCAGGATTCAAAGTTATTGCTTTTATTGCATCTACAGCATCTAATCCGGCTTTTACAGCTACCTCTGCACAATGATTAACACTTCCTTCTTTTAAAAGATCTCCAGCCTCTCTATCATCAGTACATAAAGTTAAATTTCTAGGTGCTTTTATTGTTTTTATTACTTTTACTATGTTTGTTATATTTTTAGAAATTGAACTTTCTCTCGCATCTAAAAACATCCCTTTTCTCAACTTATCTAAAGCTTCTATTCCATCTGTAGACTCATGACATGATATTGGTCCTCCACAAATATAACCTGCTAAAGCTTTACCTTTTAGACCAGGAGCATGCCCCTGTACAAAAACACCCTTTCTTATTGCAACATCTATTATTTTTGTCATTCTTTTGCTTTGATTTATTACTCCCATAAAATCCATTACTTCTCCAAGTCCTAAAACTCGTTCTAGATTAAACATATTTTTTATATCATTTGGTGTAAATTCAGCTCCTGCATTTTCTAATCCTAATACAGAAGGAACACAAGAAGGAATTAAAAAATATTGATTCATTGGTAATCCTTTTGATTTTTCAATCATATATTTTACTCCATCTATTCCCAAAACATTTGCAATTTCATGAGGATCAGCAATTATAGTAGTTGTCCCTTTAGGTATAACAACTTCTGCAAAATTATTAGGAGTTAAATGACTACTCTCTATATGAACATGCGAATCAATAAACCCTGGAGCCACATACTTACCTTTTAAATCTACAATATTTTCTCCTATAATGAAAGTATCTTCTTCTATAGGTATTACATTAGCTATATACTCTTTATAAATATAAATATTTGCTTTATAAATTTCTCCAGTAAAAACATTTATAAGATTTCCGTTTGTTAAAACTAAATCAGCTACTCTTTTTCCTAGGGCAACCTCTACCAACTCTTTGCGTTCTTGAAGCTTCATATCATCACTCCTTTTTTATAACTTTTTTACTGTAAAGAGCCTTTGTTACCTTTATTTTTTTCCGAATTCAAAATAGATATTTGACAAAATTTCAAACTGTTCCTGTCTAAAATCATATTCTAAATTTTTTAGTAGCTTTTCCTGTAAACCTTCATTTTTTTGACTATATATAAAATTTAATTGTTTATCATATCTAAAAGATATGCTTGTCCCTATTTTCCATTTTAAAAAATCAAAAAAAGTATCTTTACTATATTCTTCAGGAACTTCAATTCTCTGAAAATCAATTTTATCAAATATTCTTAATATCAATTCAAATCTTTTTTCTTTTACTTTATCATTTAAAATTTTATTCTCCACAATTTTCCTCCAATTTATTTTCTTATATTATACCATCTTAATAAAAAAAGTTGCAGAAATTTTCATTTCTACAACCTTTGATTATATTTAAATATTACTTTATCCTATTCCTCCATAAAGAATTCCCATAATGTAAACTATTATTGCTATTCCACAAAATAGATATTTTGTTACTGGTTCAAACCAAGCTCCAACTTTTTTTTCTCTTCCAATTTGTACTTGTTCTCTTGCAAATCCAGATTTACAAATCCAATAGATTACAAGTCCTGCTAAAAGTGCACCTAATGGAATTATATATATCGAAACAAAGTCCATCCATGGAGATAATCCATCTCCTTCAAGAAAAACTCCAACTATAAATGAAACTACCGCAACAATTCCAATAGATTTTAATCTTGATAATCCCAAGCGACTTTGTAAAGCTTCAACAGGAGTTTCAAATAAATTCATAAGAGAAGTTACTCCTGCAAATAACACTGCTATAAAAAATACTATAGCAATTATTTGTCCACCAGGCATATTTTGAAATACTGTAGGAAGAGTAACAAACATAAGACCTGGACCTGCCCCAGGCTCAAGTCCATAAGCAAATACCGCTGGAATAACTACAAGTGCAGCCAACATTGCCGCACATGTATCAAAGAAAGAAACATTTAAAGCTGAATTAACTATATCTTCATTTTTACTTAAATAACTTCCGTAAACAACAGTTCCTGATCCAGCTAAAGATAAGGAAAAAAATGCTTGTCCTAAAGCAAAAACCCAAGTTCTCATATCTTTAAGAGCTGACCAATCTGGATTAAATAAGTAGCTATAGCCTTGTTCCGCCCCCGGTAACATATATATTCTAATAGCTAAAAATAAAAATAATCCAAAAAATGCTGGCATCAATATTTTATTTACTTTTTCGATTCCTCCTGCTATTCCCATAGCCATTAATGAAAAAGTTAGTAATAAACCTGCTACATGCCAAGGTATACTCCCAAAATCTGAAGCTAAAGCTCCAAAGTAAGGACCTGGTTGTGATTCAATGATTGCTCCTGAAAGAGAGACAACACAATACCTTAATATCCAACCAACAACTATAGCATATCCAATGGCTATAGCTAACGATCCTATAACAGGTATTAATCCTATTATTGTTCCTCCTTTTAGTCCTCTTTGTTTAAAAGCTTTTTCAAAAGCTCCAAGTGGGCCAGTTCCCATAGAACGCCCTAGTGTCATTTCACCAATTACTCCTGTAAATCCTATTAAAAGAACAAATGTAAAATACGGAATAAGAAATGCTGCTCCTCCAAATTGCCCAACTCTATATGGAAACATCCAAATATTTCCCATTCCAACTGCTGAACCAATACAAGCTAAAATAAATCCAAATTTTGATTTAAAACCATCTCTATTATTATCATCTATTAAAACCGTTTCTACACTATTCTTTATATCTTCCATTAACCCTCCCTAGACTATTTTTTAATCTTCTATAATCTCTAGGGAAGCTTGGAAGTGTCTTAATATCGGTGGTTCCCAAGTTATTCTGTATCCTCTTGTGATTTCATGAGCTCTCTCTTTTATCGCTATTAAAGCATCTGCTATTACATCTAAATGAGCTTGTGTGTAAACTCTTCTAGGAATAGCAAGTCTTGTAAATTCAAAATCTGCTTCTAATTGCTCATTTGTATCTGGATCATTTCCTAACATGTAAGAACCTATATCACAACTTCTAATTCCAGCTTCTTTATAAAGTTCTATAGCTAAGACTTGCCCTGGAAACTCATTAAATGGTATATTGGGGAAAATTTTTGAAGCATCTACAAATACACCGTGTCCACCAACTGGAGATTGATATATAATTCCTGCATCATCAAGACGAGAAGCTAAATACTCCATCTGTCCAATTCTATATCTTAAAAAGTTTTCATCGATTCCTTCTAATAATCCTATAGCCAGTGCTTCTAAATCTCTTCCCGAAAGCCCTCCATAAGTTGTAAATCCTTCAAAACTTATACAATTTGCTTTTATTTTTAAGATCATATCTGCATTTTCTACAGCATTTTTTACTCCTATTAGTCCTCCCATATTAACTATTGTATCTTTTTTTGCTGACATAGTGAAGAAATCTGCATAAGAAAACATCTCTTTTATTATATCTTTTATCGACATGTTTGCACATTCAGGCTCATCTCTTTTTATAAAATATGCATTTTCTGCATAACGTGCTGCATCTATATTTAATGGTATATTATATTTTTTACAAATAGCTGCGACTTCTCGAGCATTTTTCATTGAAACAGGTTGTCCACCAGCAGAGTTATTTGTAATAGTCAATACTACTAATCCTATTTTTTCTGGGCCATACTCTTGTATTAATTTTTCCATTTTTTCAACATCCATATTTCCTTTAAATTTAGATCTTTTACCTGGATCTTTTGCCTCTGGGACTACACAATCTAAAGGTCTTGCTCCTGCTAGGATAACATGTGCTCTTGTTGTATCAAAAAACATATTTGAAATTGCATATTGTCCTGACTTTAAAAAAGTTGGAAATAACACTTTTTCTGCTGCTCTTCCTTGATGTACTGGTTGAATAAATTCATATCCAAAAATATCCTTAGCAGTATTTACTAATTTAAAATAACTTGAAGCTCCTGCATACGCTTCATCACCTCTCATTACCCCTGCCCATTGATCTTGACTCATTGCATTAGTTCCTGAATCTGTTAATAAATCAATGTAAACATCCTCTCCTCTTAAATTAAAAAGATTATAATTAGCCTCTTTAATTTTTTCTGCTCTCTCTTCTGATGTAGTCATTTTAATTGTTTCAACCATTTTAATTCTAAATGGTTCTGGAACATACTTGATAGCCATAACGTTATACCTCCGTTTTTAGTCTACCCCGGTCATCTGTTTTCAGATAGGCGGACGGTATTTCCTTTTTAGAATTTTATTCAAATTCTTAGTAACTCTATATACCCTATTAAAATTCATTTTGTCAAATAAAGTTCTATTTTTATTATTTTGATTATCTAAATTTCTTGACTCTCAACTTACTTTATAGTTTATAATCTCATATTGTGAAATTAATTTTTAATAAGGAGAAACTATGAAAAAATATCTACTACTATTTTTAACATTAAATATAGTTACTTTTTCTATAGAGTTAACATTGGATAAATCTATTGATTTAGCTAAAAAAAACAACCGACAACTCAAAGAAAAAAATATTACTGTAAAACAAAAAAAATTAAATGAAAATGTAAAAATTAAAAATGCTCTTCCCTCTCTTAGAGCACAAACTATGTACATTGATCATGATGAATCAAAAAACTTAAATAGTTCTTTTCAAAATGGTATTTATCTATCACAGCCTATTTTTACAGGTGGTGAACTTTACTATAATATTAAAAGTAGTAAAGCTCTTAGAGAATTTGAAGAAAATGACTATATTACCCAAAATATTAATTTAGAGTTAAATGTTATTCAAACTTATATCAGCTGTCTTCAACTTAAGAAAACTTTGAATGTATATGAGACTTCTCAAAAAGAGAAACAAGAAGAATTAAAAAAACAACAAGAATTTTACAATCTTAGTCTTATCGATAAAAGTGAAGTTTTGAAAATTGAAACATCATTATATCAAACTGAAACATCAATCCTTAAAATTAAAAATAATATTATTGCTCAAGAACTTACTTTAAAAAATCTTTTAGGATTAAATATTGAAGAAAACATAACTTTAAAAGAAATGAATTTTTCAAATTTTATGACAATAAATATTGATTTAAAAAAAGATACTGAAAGAGCTTTATCAAATAGTACTCTTTCTAAAAAACTAGACAAAAATATTTTAATTAGTGAGTATAATTCTAAAAGTAATCGAAGCACTTTTCTTCCTAAAGTAGATTTAGAGTACGGTTATGAATCTTTAGAGGAGTCAAGTTTTTCAAAATCTAATAATGACTGGGAATGGAGAGTTGGTATTACTTTTAAATGGGATATTTTTAACTTTGGAAGTGGCATTGATAGTTATAAAGAGTCAACTTTAGAGATTGAAAAGCAAAAAATTTCAAAAATAGATTCACTAGAGATATTAAAAAAACAGATTAAAACTACTTATTTAGATTTAATAACAGCTAAAGAAGTTATTATTACAAATGAAAAGGCTCTTTTAACAGCTTTTGAAACATTTAAAATTGATAAAGAGAAATTTTCTAATAGAATTATTGACTCTGTTGATTTTTTAAAAAGTGAATCACAACTTCGAGAGGCTCAAATTACTCATATAAACTCTCAACTTGATTACTTCTTATACTATCAACAATATCTATCACTTTTAAAATAATACAGGAGGATTTAATGAATAAAATATTACTTACACTTTTTTTTACTCTAATTTTAGTTGGATGTAAAGATAAAAAAGTTACTCAAGATGTAAAATCTGAAATTATCAAAGATGTTAAGGTTCAAGAATTAAAAATCCAAAATATTAAAAATACTAAAATTTATAATGGCGATATAAATCCCTTAAAAGAGGTTAGTATTATAACTCCTACTGGAGGTTATGCTAAAAATATTAAATATAAAAATGGAGATATAATTAATTCAGAAACAACTATTTTAACTTTAACAGATGCGGCTACTGAAGCTAGCTATTTTGAAGCAGAAGGTACACTAATTAAATCTAGATCAAATTATAATACATCTAAGATTTCCTTTGAAAAATATAAAAATTTATTTGAAAAGAAACTTATTTCAGAGGAACTATATCTTCAATCTAAAAATAATATGGAACAAAGTTTAGGGGAATTAAAAATTGCAGAAGCTAATTTTATAAGAGCCAATGATAATTATAAAAGACTTTTTGTAAAATCTGATATATCTGGAGTCATAACGGATTTGGATATTAAAAATAACGAAAAAATACCTTCTAATTCTAAGCTGTTAACTGTGATTGAAAATAATATAATGGAAATAAAAATTGCTGTAAATGGAGAAGATATTAAAAATATAACTCCTGAAAAAGAAGCTAAAGTTTATATTTCAGATTTAGATAAAACCGTTATTGGAAAAGTTAGTGAAATAAATTTATCTGCTGATACTAATACAAAAAAATATAATATTAAAATACAAATTCCAAATAATGACAAATCTATTTTAAAAGGGATGTACGGTAAAGTAGAAATGGAGCAAACGGAAATTAATGGACTTTTTGTTCCTCAAGAAGCTGTTATGATTAAAGATCTTTACTCATATATTGCAGTTATTCGTGACAATCAATCCATCATTTATAAAGTTGATCGTGGAATCTCTCAAGGAAATCTTCAAGAAATATATTTTAAGAATTTTAAAGAGGGAGATAAAGTTGTTGTTCAAGGACAATATCTTCTTAATAATAACGATAAAGTGAGGGAGATTTAGTCATGAGATTACTTTCTGAATTTTCTATAAAAAAACCTGCAACAGCAACAATGATTATAATATCTATGATATTCTTTGGTCTATTAGGTCTATCAAAAATGCCAATAGAACTAATGCCAAATACATCCAATCCAACCGTTAGAATTACTATTGAGTGGAAAGGAGCTACTCCTGAAGATGTTGATAAAATGATTACCAAAAAAGTTGAAGATATTCTTCCAAATGTTGATGGTATCACAGAATATTCTTCTACATCAAGTTCAGAGACATCAAAAATAAATGTAAAATTTAAATATGGAACTGACATCGAAACAAAAATAACTTTAATACAAAATGAAATTAACCAAATAAAAAATAAATTACCTGAAGATATTGAAGAACCATCTATTAGAGAACAATCTATGGGTTCTATTCCAGCTGCTGTTTTAACTATGTCTGGAGGAGACCCCATGGAAGTTAGAACTTATGCTGAAAATAGTTTAAAACCACTTTTAGAGAGAATCGAAGGTGTTTCGCAAATTATAATTTTTGGTGGTAAAGAACAAGAGGTTTTAGTCGAAATTGATCCTGAAAAACTCGAAAACTATAACCTTGGAATTTTAGAAGTTTCTAATTTAATATCTAGGGCAAGTACTACTATTCCTGGTGGACAAGTTAAAGAAGGTGAAAAAGAGTTTTATATAAAAGTTCAAGGGGAGTTAAAAACTCCTCAAGAAATTGAAAATATTATTTTAAAAAATAATAATGGTCATCTTCTAAGACTAAAAGATGTTGCAGATATTAGAATTGATACTAAAGACCCTTCTAGTTTATTTAGAAAAAATAGTTCCGATGGTCTAGTTATCGTTGTTGCTAAAACTGATGATGGGAACGCTATTGAAATTGTAGATTCTATTAATAAGACTTTAAAAGGAGTTAAAAACTCCCTACCTTTAAATTCTACTATCGATTACGACTTTGACTCTACAATTACAATTAATAATTCAATAAATAATGTTAAAGAAACTGGAATTATTGGTTTAATTTTAGCTTCAGGTATATTGTATTTGTTTTTAAAAAGTATATCTGCTACTATAGTTATTGCTGTAGCTATACCAATATCTGTTATTTTTACATTTTTTCTTTTAAATGCTCAAGGTTTAACACTAAACCTTGTCTCACTAATGGGATTATCTTTAGGAATTGGTATGCTTGTTGATAACTCTGTTGTTGTTTTAGATAATATATATAGACATATGAGTGAACTTGGGAAGAATAGAGTTCAAGCTGCTAAAGATGGAGCCGCTGAAATGGGCCTTCCTGTTTTAGCATCAACTTTAACAACAATTTCTGTATTTTTACCAATAGTTTTTCAAGAGGGAATGGCTAAGGAACAATTCAAAGATCTTTCATATTCTATCTCTTATTCATTATTTGCCTCATTAATTGTTGCCTTGGTTTTTGTTCCTATGCTTTCAAGTAAAATATTGAATGAAAAAAAAGATATAAACTCAGAAGGAAAATTTATAAAAAAACTAAAAAGAATATATCTTTCAATTCTAAGATGGGCTATTAAAAATAGAGGAATTACTGCTATTTTAACTATATTACTTTTTATAGGTTCTATTTTTGCAGCTTCAACGTTAGGCGGAGGATTTATTCCTACAACTGATGAAGGAAGATTCGCTATTGTTGCGAAGCTTCCTTCTAGTGCCGATATAAATATGAGTAATAGAATTGGAAGTATATTAGAAAATAAAGTTAAAGATATATCTATTGTTAACTCATATACTATGTCTGGAGATACTAGCAATGCTATTTTAAATATAAATGCTGGACTAAAAACATCTAGAAAGGAAAGTTTACAAGAAATTGTTAAAAATTTAAGATTAACTTTTACAGGTATTCCAGACGTTATTTTAACTGTTGTTCCTTCTTATGTATTCGGTTCTGATGGTATTTACGATGTTGAATTTGAACTTTACTCTGATAATGAATCACAACTAAAAGAAATATCTGAAAAGTTAAAAGAAAAAATGTACTATATCAATGGAATAACAGATATTTCCTCTTCTTTTGAAGGCGGAAAACCTGAAGGGAAGATTATTGTGGATAGAGAAAAAGCCAAGTTTTATGGAGTTGACATTGAAAGTCTAGCACTAATGATTAAAACTCAAATTTTAGGAGGACAGCCAATCACGATAAATGGTGATAATCAAGAGATCGATGTGACCGTACAACTTCAAAAAAAATATAGAACTTCTACAAAACTACTAATGGACTCTCGGATTACTTTAGATAATAGAAAAAATATTAGAATCTCTGACATAGCTAACCTTGTTTTAGAAGAAGGTCCATCTAAGATTGAAAAAAAAGATAAAAAAAAGAAAGTTGTTCTTTATGCTAACTTAGAAAATGGATTTGATTTACAAAGTGCTAAAAACTCTATTATAGAAACGTTTAATAATTTAGGTGTCCCTGAAAGTATTTCTTTTGGATTTGGTGGAGATAGTGCTGATATGGCTGATATGGGAAATCAACTTTTCATAAGTTTCTTAGTTGCCATATTCTTAATCTATTTTATTTTAGTTTGGCAATTTGAATCTTTTATTCTTCCATTTATTATTTTGCTTTCAATTCCCCTTTCAACTATGGGTGCTCTGTACAGTTTAGCTTTATTTAGGGTTAATCTTGATGCTATGGTTGCTGTTGGTTTTGTAATGCTTGCTGGAATAGTCGTTAATAATGCTATAGTTTTAATTGATTTTATAAATATTAGAAGAGAAGCTGGTGATAATATTAACCGAGCTCTTATTGTATCTGGTAAAACAAGACTTAGACCAATTCTTATGACTACTTTAACTACTGTTTTGGGAATGATTCCTTTAGCTATAAGTAATGGTGATGGCTCTGAAATGTATGCTGGTATGTCCTTTGTTGTTATATTTGGACTTTCCACTGCTACTTTATTTACATTAATTGTTATTCCTGTTTTCTATTATTTAGTTAATGATATGAAAATATATATAAAAAAAATTATTAGGAGATAATATGTTTGATGAATTTTTTACAATAGGAGAAGTTTCTAAATCTACGAATATTCCAATATCAACTCTCCGATATTATGATAAGGTTGGTTTACTTTCTCCAGCTTTTAAAAATGACGATACTAATTACCGTTACTATACACCTATGCAAATAATTACATTAAAAGTAATTAATCATATGAGACATTTGGGATTTTCTATTGAATATATAAAAAGTCATTTTGAAAATATGGATTATGAACACACTTTACAACTATTTGAAAAAGTGTTATTAGAAACAAAATTAGAAATAAAAAAATTAAAAAATACAGAAAAAGAACTAGTTGAAAGTTGGAATAAATTTAAAGAAAATTTTCAATTAGAAAAAAAGGTTGGTATTCCATTTATAGATGAAACTGCTGATATTAAAGGGATTATTTATAATGGCCCTGTTCATTCTTTAGGAGAATTAAGCAAAACATTAAAAAATATTGATAATTTTGAAATTAGTAATAATTTAACACCTGTTTTAAGAGGGTTTAAGGTTTCCTTTAATAATTGGAAAAAAAATAGATTTACTAAAGATTGTCTTATTGCTAGTATGAAAGAAAATCATACAAATAAATCAATAGTTATTCCTAAAGGAAAATATGCTTGTGTTTATGGTAAAGGTGCTTTTGAAGAGCAAAATATTGTTGAAAATCTTTTGAATTGGATAAAAGAAAATGAATACTCACCAAAAAATGAGTTTTATTTAACATTCACAGATTTAATTATGTTTAAAAGTAAAAAAGATTTTTTATATCTTTTGAGAATCCCAATAATTTAAAAATAAAGAAAAAGCAGCCTATTTATTAAGCTGCTTTTTGCTATTTAGTTCTCTATCCCTGTTTCAATTGGATTTGAACTATCTTCACTCCATTCCATCCAACCATTGGAATAAAGAGCATTATTTTTTAATCCCATCACTTGAGAATAAAATAATACTTCTGCTGCTCTCCATCCCGATCCACAGAAAAATGTTAACTCTTTATTTGTATTAATTCCTAATCCAGACCACATAGAGATAATTTCATAACCGTTTCTCATTGTATTATCAATATTTCTATAGTCTTCCAATGTTGTTGATTTAGTTCCAGATTTTCCCCATACAGATCCTGTAATTCTGCCTTTTCTATCCATATATGAATATCCTGATTCTTTTCCAATTCTCTCATTGTATGATCTAATATCTACTAAAAGTTTTGAATTTTTATTATCTTTTAAAACTTGCTTTGCTCCATTTTCATTTACTATTAAACTTTTATTTAAAGGAGTTTTAGATCCAAAATCTTTAATTGGAGTTGGTTTAACAATTCCCATTTCTGTTTTGTATCCTGCATCTTTCCAAGCATCTAAACCGCCATTTAAAACTCTTACATCTTTTACTCCAAGATATTTTAAAATTATAGCTAATCTATATGATGCCATAACATTTTCACCATAAAGAACAACTCTATCATTTTTAGATATTCCCATCTCTTCCGCAAATTTAATTAAATTTTCATCCGTATTTAGCATCCATTTTGGTGGTGGCTCTATACTATCTGTATTAATATGTGGTGCTCCTGGAATATGCCCAGCTAAATATACAGCAGCATCTTTTATACTTCCCCAAGATACTTCAAAAACCTTAATCTCATTTTTGTCCATAGCATTTTTTACCCAAGTTGCTGGAACTAAAATTTCATAATTCTTGTATGTTTCAAAAGGTAATCTATCATAATCTTTATTTTTTTCAAAATCATAAAAATAAATATTTTTTACACCATTTTCTTTTAAGTATTTCTCTACATCTTTCATTTCTGTAGATGTTCCATATAAAACAATATTTTTTTCTGGTATAATTCCTTTTTCTAAAACTCTTTGCTTTAATATCTCTTTATTATTAGAGTTCAAATATTTTGTCTTTAACCAATTAGCAGATAAATCAGTAGCTCCTTTTATATGTCCATTTATTTTTAGATTAGATAAATTCCATCCATTATATTCATTACTATCTCTTGTATCAACTATAATCCATTCAGGATTATTAAGATTTTTTAGTAATTCATTAGTTTTGATATCCTTTCCTAATAAAATTGTTGATAAAATTATTAGTAAAAATAATATTTTTTTCATTTTGTACTTCTCCCTAACTTATATTTTAAGACAACACTTTGCCAAATAAATTTTTAACTTTTAACCTAAAAGTCCCATCCTCAGTTAACTCATTTCAAAGCAATCACCTCACAATATAAATACATTATATTATATACTAATTTATCGATTTAATCTATTAATAAAATATATATAACTTTGAAAATTAACTCTTCTATAATTTAATTTTCTTTCAATGTTTTTAATTTTAAAATATGAGTTAAAACTACTAAATATACTATTAAAAGAAATGCACGTCCATAAATATTTTGCATTGAAAGAAAACCTTTCCCCATTCCTAAAGTCATTACACTTATTGCAATAATTTTATTTTTATATGTTATTCCTTTTTTTTGCGTATAATCTTTTATATATTTTCCAAATATTCTATTTTCTAATAACAATCTATAAAATTTTTCGGAACTTCTTTCAAATGAAAATGCAGCTAAAAGTATAAAGGGAGTTGTTGGTAAAAGAGGTAAAAATACTCCGATAGCTCCTAAAACCAAAGATAAACACCCTAATATTAAATATAATTTTTTCCTCATAAATATCCTCCCTCTATAATTTATACTATTTTAGCATATTTTATTTTGATAATCAAATATTTTATTTTATAAATATATTTTATTGCAAATTTAAATACGTTGTGCTAATATTATTTTGACAGACAAATATTTTTATAACGGAGGGATTATGAATAAATATTTTATTTCATTGGGGATTTTAATTTCTACTTTAAATTATTCTATGGAGCTAGAAGAAAATGGGGTATTTTTAGAAAAAAGTGTTATATCTTCTGTTGGATATGAGGATTCTATACAAAATACACCAAAAAATATTCAAATAATAACAAAAGAAGAAATTTCTGAAAAAAATTTTAAAAATGTTACTGAAACTTTAAATAGTTCACCTTTAATTACTATTACAAGAAACTCTGTAGGAGAGTCAATTCAAATGAGAGGTAGTGGTATTAATTCAAAAGCAACTGTTCAAGTCTTAGTTGATGGTACATCTATTAATCCTGTTGATATAAATCACGGAACACTACCTCTAAATTCTATCGCTTTATCATCAATTGAAAGAATTGAAATTTTACCTGGTGGTAATGGTGTACTTTATGGTGATGGTTTTACTGGAGGACTTGTTAATATTATTACAAAAGACTCTATAGAGAAAACTAATGGGAATATTGGGTATAGATATGGTAGTAAAGGAGAAAATATCTTTGATACAGGAACTTCTCTTAAAGTTAACGATTATGTGTCATTCATATTAAATTATTCTAAAGAAAATAGTCAAACTAATAGAGACAATGAAAAAATTAATTCAGAACATGTTGATTTTACAACTTTATTAAATTTAACTAAAGATGATAAATTAAAGTTACAATATTCCTATTACAATAAAAAAAATAAAACAGCTAATCTTTTGACTAAAGATCAATTAAAAAATAATTCTTCACAATCTGGTGTAGATTTTGATGGTTCATATCTTAAAAATAATTCAAGTAATAAATATCCACTTTTAGAAGGAACTGGAGATATCTTAGATAAATCTAACTTAAGAAGAGATGAATTTTCTTTCAATTACACTAAAAAAATTAATAATGAATTTGAATTTAATTTAAACGGAAGCTATCAAAAAAATACTAATGATGTTACAACTAAAGAGGCTACATATGCAAACTTTGGCTCTTTAACAAATCCATTTAATTACAAAAATTACTATGCCGATAATATCGGTACCTTTACTGATGAAAAATTTAAAATCAATCCATCTTTAAAATACAATTATATGACTAATAGTTACTTAATTTTAGGTTATGATTATAAAGAGCAAAAAAGTAAAAGAGATTTTAGTAATTTTATGGATATGTATAAAGTTTACGATTTATCAAGTAAAAAAGAAAGCAACGGAATCTATGTTTTTAATAAAACATCTATTGATAAATTTGAATTTTTACAAGGTTATAGAAGAGAATGGACAAAATATAATACTACAAAAAATAGTCACTATTACCATAGAGTAAAACCTATTTTTCTCAACAATGGTTATGTTGATACAGGTTTAAAAACTGATTATATAAAAAAATCAATGCATAATGATAGCTATGAATTTGCCATAAATTATTTATACTCTGATACTGGTAATATCTATACTCGTTTCGAAGAAAGTTTTAGAACTCCTGCTCCAACAGAGTTTCAAGATAAAGATGGAACTGATTATATCTTAAATGATTTAAAGCCTGAAACAAATCAAACTTTAGAAATTGGAATTAAAGATTATCTCCTTGGAAGTTTTGTTTCTCTAAATGGATTCATTGGAAAAACTAAAAATGAAATTTATTATAACGAAGTTTATCATGGAAAAGAATGGTATTATGGTAATTTTGGTAAAACTGAGCGAAAAGGTATTGAATTGAGTTTGGAACAAACTTTTGGAAAGTTTGTTTTCTTTGAAAATCTAGCTTATATAGATGCTAAAATTAAAGAGGATTCTAAAAATTCAAATTTAGAGGGCAATCAAGTTCCATATACTCCTAAAATAAATGCTAACTTAGGAACACTTATTAATTTTACAGATAATTTTAACTCTATATTATCTTTTAATTATAAAGATAAATACTATTTAGATAAAGCTAATAAGTATGAGGCTCAAAGTTTTATAACTCTTGATTTAAGCCTTAATTATGTCTTTAATAACGGATTAAAAATATATGGAGGTATTAATAATATCTTAAATAGAGACAACTATGATCAAGAGGGTGTTTCCAATAATGAGATTCTTTATGATCCAGCTAATGGAAGAACTTTCTATTCAGGGTTTACTTATACATTTTAATAACTATTTTAAAAGGTTACTTATTCTATAGTAACCTTTTATATTTAATTCAAAATGTTATTTTAAAAATTTTAAAAAGTGTTTTGCCACTGAAGATAATTTTTTATTTCTTAACCAAGCAACAACAACTTGTGTTTCTAACTCTTCATCTTTTATCTTTACAACTTTAGAGTTTTCTCTAAATATTAAATTTTTTGAACTTTCTGGTACTATTGCAATTCCCATTCCCTGTTGTGCCAAATTCATCAAAGTTCTACTATCTTCACCAATTAGTAAAATATTTGGAATAAATCCTTTTCGATAACAAGCATTTACAATTATTTTTTTAAATCTTTTATCTATTATCAGTGGTAACCCTTCTAAAAAAGAGATATCAATTTCATTAACTTCTTGGAAATACTTATTTTTATCTACGAGTCCTATCATTGGCTCTTTAGACAAATATATACAATCAAATTCTTCAGAATTAAACGGTGTACGTATAAACCCAATCTCTATAGTTCCATGATTTAATAAATCTAAAATCTTATACGTACTGCCTTCTTTTAGTTCAAATTTTACTTCAGGATTATTTTTAGAAAACTCTGGTATTACTTTTGGAACTAATGCAGCTGTTGAAGAAGCAACAAATCCAATTTTTAAAATTCCCTCTAACTCTTCTTGGTTTTGTTTTATTTCTTTTACTGTTTCATTAATTAACTCTAATATTTGAATAGCTCTATTTTTTAAAAATTCCCCAACTTCTGTTATCTCTAAATTTCTTGTTGTTCTATCAAAAAGTTTACTTCCAATTTCTTCTTCTAAAATTTTTAGTTGATGACTTAAGGGCGGTTGAGAAATATGAAGTTTTTTTGCAGCTTTTGTAATGCTATTTTCCTCTGTAATTGCTAAAAAATACTTTAATTGTTTTATATCCATAGAAAAAAGTTCTCCTTTTTAGTATTTATATTTTTTTACGATAAATGCACTAGGAAATTAGTATTTATTTATCTCTTATTCTTTATGTTATACTAACAAACATTATAACAATTTTTAAATAAATAGGGGAGGTATTTTATGAAAAAATCTTTATTTGGTATATTCACATCATTTTTGCTCTTAATTAGTTGTGGAGAAAAAAATAGTACAACTTTCAAAGAGGATAAAAAAGTTTTAAATGTTGCACAATCTGCTGATGCTAAAAGCCTAGATCCTCATGCAACTAACGATAGCCCCTCTGCAGGAGTAATGATTCAGATATATGACTCTCTTGTTAACGTTGATGAAAACTTAAATATTATTCCTAATCTTGCCGAAAGTTGGAAAGAGATTTCACCAACAAAATATCAATTTAACTTAAAAAAAGGTGTTTTATTTCATAATGGAGAGGAGCTAAAAGCTTCAGATGTTGTATTTACGTTTAACAGAATGTTGAGTTCACCTAGAGTTAGTCATATAGTTGGTCCTATGAAAACAATTAAAGAAATATCTGATTATATTGTAGAGATTGAATTATCTAATCCATTTGCTCCTATGCTTTATCATTTAGCTCATCCTGCAAGTTTGATTTTAAATGAAAAAGCCGTTATTCAAAATAGTGATTTATACGGACAAAATCCAATTGGAACAGGTCCTTTCCAGCTCTCTAATTGGATTCCAGGAGATAAAATTATTTTAAGTAAAAATAATAATTATTTTAAAAATCCTGCTAAAGTTGATGAAATTAATATAAAAGTTGTAAATGAAGCGACTAATAGGGTTATTGGATTGGAAACTGGTGAACTAGATATGTCTATCAATATCGCTCCTATAGATATTAATCAGGTTAAATCAAATAAAGATTTAATTCTTTTAGAAGATACTGGATTTGGAATGAATTACTTAGGTTTTAACACTTTAAAGGCTCCTTTTAATAATAAGAATATTAGAAAAGCTATAGCCTATGCAATCAATTCTGAAGATATTATAGAAGCTGTTGTTTTAAACTCTGGAACTAAGGCAAATTCACCTGTTCCAAAAGGGGTTTTTGGATATGACCAATCAATTGAGCCAATAGAATGGAATCCTAACCTTAGTAAAGAGATTATAAAAAATGAAAATTTAGAAAATAAGATTAAAACAAAAATATGGACAAATGATGATGCAACAAGACTTCAAATTGCGCAAATAGTCCAATCTCAGCTTAAAGATGTTGGTATAGAATCATCTATTGAATCTTTAGAATGGGGAGCTTTTCTAGAGGGTACAGCTAGAGAGGAGCACGAAATTATAATATTAGGTTGGGGAAATGTTACAGGTGATGCTGACTATAGTTTATACCCTGTCTTTAATACTGCAACAGATCCTAGTGCTGGTCGAAGAACTATCTATTCAAATACAATGGTTGATCAGCTTTTAAATAATGCTAGAGAAACAACAAATCGAGAAATTAGATTAAATGCTTATTCGAAAGTTCAAGAAATTATTAAAGAAGATGTTCCACTAATTCCTCTTTACTATCCTAAATATAATGTTGGAATTAATAAAAAAGTTAAAAATTTTAAAATTAGTCCTATGGGACATCATAGTTTTTATGAAATTGAATTATAAATTTTGATAAAAGGAGTTATTTATGAAAACAAATAAAAAAGAAGTTGTACAAATATCATTACAAGGAGAGATTAGACATCCAATTTTTACAGGGTACAAAATTTCCTCTGAAGGAGTTCCAGAAATTTTACCTGGAACATGTGGAATTACTTATAACTTTAAAGTTGGTGATTCATGTATGAATATCTCTGGAGATCATGTTGAACCCTGTGTTTCTATACATCACTCTAAAGAAAAAGAATCTAACGCATTGATGAATCTCTCTTGTATCGGAAATGAAGCAAAAGTAATTACTGGTGATGCTAAAGGTAAAAAAGGATGGGTTACAGGTAAGCATGGTGGAATAGATAATGTTATTATTGATTTTCCTGAAGATGTTCTAGAAAATTTGTCTATTGGAGATAAAATACAAATTAAAGGGTTTGGTCAAGGATTTAAACTATTAACTCATCCTAAAATCTCTGTAATGAATCTAGATCCTAATTTATTTGAAAAATTAAACATAAAAATAGAGGATAATAAACTTATTGTACCTATTGTAACTAAAATCCCAGCATACTTAATGGGATCAGGAATAGGTAGTGCTTCTGCATCTAATGGTGATTACGACATTATGACTGCTGATTCTGAACAAAATAAAAAATTTGGAATAGATAAATTAAGATTTGGTGATTTAGTTCTTCTAGAAGATTGTGATAACACATATGGAATAGGATATTTAAAAGGTTCTGTTACCGTTGGTGTAGTTGTTCACTCCAACTGCATAAAATCTGGTCATGGTCCTGGTGTCACAGTTATCATGTCATCTAAAGAGTCTTTGATAATTGGAGAAATCAATAACAACGCTAATATAAATAACTATTATAATAGTTAGTCTTTTATTTAGGAGGAAATTTCTATGAAAAAAATTGGAATTATAGGTGGAATGGGACCATTAGCTACAGCAGATCTTTTTACAAAAATTATTAAAGCAAGTGATGCCAAATGTGATAATGAACATATTCCAATAATTATTGATAATAATACTAAAATTCCTGATAGAACGTCTGCTATTCTAGGAATCGGAGAAAGTCCATTAGAAGAGATTATTCTTTCAGCTAAAACTTTAGAAAAATCAGGGGCAGATTTCCTTATAATGCCTTGTAATACTGCTCACTATTTTTACAATGATTTAACTAAAGCAATCAATATTCCAGTTTTAAATATGATTGATGAAACTGCTAAATTTATCCTAAATAAAAGTCCTAATATAAAAAGAATAGCATTATTTTCCACAATAGGAACTTTAAAAGGAAATATATATCAAAATATTTTTAATAAGTACAATATTGAGATTATTCCTCCTGAAGAAGAAGACATCTTAGAACTTATGCATTTAATTTATAATGTTATAAAAAATAACCAACTTAATTATAATCATATAAAAATAATAAATATAATTGAAAAATTTAAAGAAAAAAATATTGATAATATAATTTTAGGTTGTACAGAACTTCCAATTGCTATGAATATGTTTAAAATCAAAGGAAATTTTTATGATCCCACTGAAATTTTAGCTCTATCAGCTATAAAAAAAGCTAAGGCAACTCCATAAGAGTTACCTTAGCTTTTTTATTTTAAGCAAACAAGCAAAATAGAATAAACAGAATAGAAATTATTAAAGTAAAGAAAAAATACAAATAATCTTTTTTTTCTAATTTATAATCTTTTAATCTAGTTCTTTTAATCCCATTTCCATATCCTCTAACTTCCATAGATATTGCTAAATTTACTGCATTTTGTATTCCACAAATAACCACTGGAAAAAATAGTGTTAAAATATTGCTAATTTTTTCTTTCAGATTCATCAATTTATAATCAATGCCTCTTGCTTTTTGAGCTATTATTATTCTTTTGCTTTCTTCTTCTAACATTGGAATAAATTTAAATGCCAAAGCTGTTATAACTCCTATTGAGTCAACTGGAACTTTAAATATTTTTAAAGGTGATAACATCTTCTCTATTACAAATCCAATCTCTCTAATCTCCATTTTAGAAACCATAGAGGTAACTAACAAAATAATTGTTAAAAGTCTAAAAGTAGAAAGAAATACATATTCTATATTTTTATTCATTAAGAGCAAATTTACAAATATCATTGATAGTAAAAGTCCTATTGAATACTTGAATATTCTTTTTAATTTGTTTAAGTCAGCTGAAAATAATTTCATTTGATAAAATATAAATGGTAAAATTATAATTATCTGATAATATTTATTTGCAAAACCAATTGCTATAATATAACCTATAGTTGTATAAAATACTATTCGAGGGTCAAAATCTTTCTTTAGCATCTATCCCAATCCTCTCTAATAATTCATCTATGTTTTTTATATTTTCTGTTTCTATTCCAAATTTATTAATAATTTTACAAAATTCTATAAATTCTAAGTCAGATTTCTCTAAAACTTTTAAGGGAACTCCTTCATTTATAATTTTTTTATTTTCTAATAAAAAAACTTTATCCCCATATTCTAAAACATCCTCAAATAAATGAGATATTTGTATAATTGTAACTCCTTTATTTTTTAATTGTTTTAAGACATCAAAAAATAACTTTTTATT
The DNA here is from genome assembly GCF_000479045.1 of Cetobacterium somerae ATCC BAA-474. Classification (NCBI taxonomy): domain Bacteria; kingdom Fusobacteriati; phylum Fusobacteriota; class Fusobacteriia; order Fusobacteriales; family Fusobacteriaceae; genus Cetobacterium; species Cetobacterium somerae. The sequence goes on along the minus strand of NZ_KI518223.1, from coordinate 2,659 downwards.
TTCTAAATCTAATCCCGCAGTTGGTTCATCTAATAATAATAATTTAGGAGAAGTGACTAAAATTGATGCTAATGCAACTAATCTTTTTTGACCTCCACTTATTTCATATGGAGATTTATTTAAAATTTCGTTAGATAGTTTCAAAAGTTTTAGAACTTCATTTACATTTCTATCAATTTCTTCTCTAGAAACTTTTTTCTTAATTAAAATATACTCAATCTCTTCTTTTATTGTATTATTAAAAAATTGTTTCTCAGTATATTGAAACATATATCCTGTAGCTTCTCTAAATTTTTTTAAGTTTTGAGAATTAGATAAATTAATTCCTTTCCACAAGATTTCTCCTTGAATATTATTCAATAAAAATCCTATAGTTTGTAAAAGTGTTGATTTTCCACTACCTGTTTTTCCTATTATAAATGTCCATGAACATTCTTCTATTTCCATATTGACATTTTCCAAAATTATCTCATCATATCCTGAGTTAACTTTTTTTAAAGAGATTTCCATAAATGCTCCCCCATTTTATTTAAATTAAAAATATCTTCTGAAACATCCTTTTTAGTTCTTAAATAAATGCTTCTAGCGACTTTAAACATAGGAGGTAACTCTATCCCTTGGTCTATCTCATTTTTTACAAGAAAGCTCATAAAAAGCTTTTTAGGCCCGTTAAAATTGATTTTATTTTTTTCAAGATAAATAACTTCATCACAAAATTCTATTTCATTTAAATGATGAGTTACTAAAATCACTGTCATCCCTTTATTACTTAAATTTCTTAATATATCTAGTATTATTTTTCTATTTTCTGGGTCGAGCATCGCCGTTCCTTCATCTAGTATTAAAATTTTAGGGTCTAAAACTAAAGAAGAAGCTATACAAACTCTTTGTTTTTCTCCCCCTGATAATTTAGATATCTTTTCATTCTTTTTTTCGAAAAAATCTATTTCTTTCAATAATTTTTCTACTTTTCTTTTCATAAAATCTGAACTATATCCATAATTTTCCATCGAAAAAGCAATTTCTTCCTCTACAATATCAGTTACAAGTTGTTCATCAGGATTTTGAAATACTATTCCTATATTTTTTCTACATTGAAAAAGACTTTCTCTTATATTTAAATTATCTATATATATATTTCCTTGACTTACTTTTTCTATACCTAGAATTAATTTTATTAAAGTACTTTTTCCAGAGCCATTTTTCCCTAATAAAGTATAAAATTTTCCTTTTTTAAAATTTATAGAAAAATCTTGGAATATAATTTCTTGATTATAAGAAAATTTTATTGATTCTAATTTAATCAATCTCTTCACTCCAATCATCAATGTCATAAAAATTTATTTCTATATTTTTTTCTTTTAAAAGCTCTTGTAAAATTTCCATAAAAATTCCTTTTTCAGAAACTAAATGAACTCTTTTTAAAATATCATCTAAATTTTTATAACAACTTGCTTCACCTTCCCAATTACCTCTACATGTTTTATTGACACCACAACTTGGACTACCTTGTATTCCGTATATCCCATCTATTTTATAACCACAATTAATATACATTTCTATTTGATTTATAATAGGATATAGTAACACTTTACATTCAGCTTTAAAATTAGGATATTCCAACTGATCTTTTACATGACCCCATCTTTTCAAACCTAAAATAAATAATTCTGGACATGGAAGTTGAATAATTCCATAATTATTTAAAACAAAATTTTTTATAAACTTTAAAAAGTTATCCTGTTTTTTTGCATAGGGCTTTACTACACAATTTTGATTTAAAATACAGTGAGAGACAATAATAATTTTTTTTCCTCTTTCCATATCTACCCTCTTATTTTATTTAATAAGTTATTAGGAAGTTTATTTATTATCATTGCCACTACCACACATGAAGCTATTTTATCAATTAAATTTGACATTATTCTAGGAATAAAAGCTGCTGTAAATATTTTTTGTCCACTTTTTACTAGCCATCCTGTTAATATATCCATTGAACCTCCTGCTAATCCACCAAATAATGACACAGCTATTGGTGTCCCAATTAAAGGAGCTAGAATTGCTAATAAAATTCCTGTTAAAACTGCTATTTTTATTGTAAATCCAAATTTTTTTGAAATAATTCCAACGACTATTCCTATCATCATATTTACTATAGCAAATGGTAGTTCTATAGGATTATTTACCATAGCTGTTATTACGTTTGTAATTAAACCTGTAATACCTCCAAAAAATGGTCCCAACAAAGCTCCAGAAAGTATAGTTCCTATTGTGTCTAAAAATAAAAAAGGTATATTGAAGGTTTTAGCTAATGTTGCAAGTATAATATTAAGTCCTATTCCTAATGCTGATATTGTTATCGATAAAGTATTTCTTTTCATTCTTCCTCTTTCTTAGTTTTCACTTAAACTAATCTTAATGTATTTTCTGTAATAATTTCCATTTACTTAGGAACTTTTTTATAACTTTTAACCTAAAAGTTTTTACATTTCATTTAAATCATTTCATAAAGTTCCTCCTCTTAGCATTGTTTAGTAATATTATACAAAAAAAACCTTTTTAATAAAAGGTTTTTTAAAATACTTCATCTTCCAATTTTAATAAAAGGTTTTCTATTTTAATTAATTTTTCATCATTAAATTCATTATTATTTATAACT
>NZ_KI518222.1 GCF_000479045.1 Cetobacterium somerae ATCC BAA-474 | reverse complement strand
CTGACGCTCTACCAACTGAGCTACTCCCGCATCACTTACAAAGATATAGTACCACAATTTATATTGTTTGTCAACAAAGTTTTTTATTTTTTTAAAATAATTTTTTCCTTTACTTCACCTTGATTATGAACTCTATCTACTGGAGCTATTTTATAATAATAAGTCTTATTTTTTTCAATATTTTTATCTAAATATTTTAATCCATATTTTCTTTTTACAGTAGTTAAAAGGTATTTAGAGTTTTTTTCGTCAAACTCTTTATCTGTACTTCTATATATAGCATAATAATCAGCATAATTGTTAGCCGGATCATCCCAAGTCAAAAGAACTCCATCTTTTATAATTTTTGCTTTTATATTAGTCACTGGCTTTGGAGCTATAATATCTATCCATGGACTTGTTGGAGGCAATACCTGTGTCTCGTAAACTTTTTCTTTTAAATTTGTTTTAATATTCAAGCTATTTTTTTGAATCTTATCAAATCCAAAAAATACACTTCCATGAACATTCTCAAAATTTCTATTATACTTTATTTGATCTATAAGTTCATTCTCGTTTCTCCAAGCTTTATTACTTCCGATTTTATAAGCTGCATGACCTATGTACAAATGAACATTACTATTCTTAACTTCATTTATCCACCAATTAACCAAAATGTCATACTTAGCAACTTTTAAGTTAAAATCCCAATATATTTGTGGAACTATATAATCTATCCATTCATTTTGTATCCACGTCCTTGTATCTGCATATAAAGTATCATAATTTTCTGCACCCGCTCTTGTTGCCGATCCAGTTGGATCTTTATCATTGTTTCTCCAAACTCCAAAAGGACTTATTCCAAACTTCACATAAGGCTTTGTCTTTTTTATTTTTTTCGATAACTCCATTACAAAAGTATCTGTATTTTTTCTTCTCCAGTCCTCAAGCTTCATTCCTTTTCCATATAGTTTATAAGATTTAGTATCTCCAAAAGGAACAACTTTTTTGTTTTTATCTAACACTGGATATGGATAAAAATAATCATCCATATGAACACCATCTATATTATAATTTTTTACAACATCAACTATAACATCCTCTGTAAACTCCCTAGCTTTTGGATTTCCAGGATCATAATAATATTTACCACCATATTCAATAACCCAGTTAGGATTTTTTTTAGCTATATGATTTTCAGGAATTTTTTCATTATTTTTTAATGTTATTCTATATGGATTAAACCATGCATGAAATTCTAAATTTCTTTTATGAGCTTCTTCTACAAAAAATTCCAAAGGATCATATCCTGGATCTTTACCACTTTCTCCAGTTATATATTTAGACCATGGTTCTTTATTAACTTTTTTATAAAATCTATCTGCTGTAGGTCTCACCTGCATTATTACAGCATTCATATTCAAACTTTTTATTTCATCTAAAATATCAATATACTCTTGCTTTTGTTCTTCAATACTTAACCCTTGTTTAGAAGGCCAGTTTATATTGTCAACTGTTGCTATCCAAACTCCTCTGAACTCTCGCTTATTATCTTTACTAAAAACAAAAGAAAAACTTATTAAAAACAAGCAAAGTAAAAAAGTTAATTTTTTCATAGAATCACTCCTATCCCTTTATTATTGAAAACTTACCCTTTAGTTCATCCTTTAAAGTACAGATAAAATCAATTTTATTTCCCATAATTAAAGGGATAATTATCTCTCTTTTATCAATTGTAACTATTCTTATTATAACTTGTAGTCTATTTCCTTTTCCTACTACTCCTTCTTTCATAGTACATGTATCTATTTCATCAAAAGATAGATTCAATCCTTGACCTAAGATCCTTTTATTTTCACAATCTAAAATTATTTTATATTTAAAAAGATTTTTTAAATGTTTAAATCCTAAAAATAATAGCAATGCAGCTATTCCTATGTATGGTATGCTATAATTCTTTGTATACCCTATATATCCTTGAAGAGCTCCAATTAATATAAGTGGTACTCCTGTTCCTAACCATACAATCATTTTTTTACCTTCAAGTGTATACTTCTTTAATGGTTTATATTGTACTTTTGTCTTTTCTATTTTTTTTATAAAATCATCATAAAAAAACATTTATCCTCCTCATTTAATAATGAAGAAAAGTAGAGAATATTCTCTACTTTTCTATTCAATTATTATTTAATTATTTTACTAATTCCATTATATCTTCCGGTTTATAATCTAGGTTATGAACAGCATTTATATATCTAACTGTTTTACTTTTTCCTCTTATAACTAAAGTTTGAGTTCTAGCTATATTCCCTTTTCTTTTTACACCTTCTAAAAGATCTCCACTTGTTATTCCTGTTGCTGAGAAAATAACTTCATCATCTTTTACAAGATCATCCATCTTTAAAACATCTCCTACTCTTAGTCCCATCTCTTCACATCTAGACTTTTCATATGCAGATATTTTGTCATTTTCTAGTGATACACCTTTTACTTCACTTCTTAATTTTAATCTAGCTTGCATATCTCCACCTAAAGCCTTGATTACAGCAGCTGATATAACACCTTCTGGAGCTCCACCTATACCGTAAAGTACATCTACATCTGAATCTACAACTGATGTTAATATTGATCCTGCTACATCTCCATCTGGTAAAGCATAAACTTTAATATTTAAATCTTGTAAATCTTTTATTATCGTTTTATGTCTTGGTTTGTCTAATACTACTACTGTTAGCTCATTTAATGGCTTATTTAAAGCTTTACATATATTATCTATATTTTCCATTAAAGGTTTTGATAAATCAATTACACCTTTTGCTTCAGGTCCTACTATTAATTTTTCCATATACATATCTGGAGCTTTTAAAAAGCTGCCTTTGTTCCCTACTGCTAAAACTGCGATTGCATTAGCTTGACCTTGTGCTGTCATTCTTGTTCCTTCAACTGGATCTACAGCAATATCAACTTGTGAATATCTTTCTTTATCAGGAGAATCTATTCCTACCTTTTCGCCGATGTATAGCATAGGAGCTTCATCAATCTCTCCCTCTCCTATTACAATCTCCCCTTGAATTTTTATCCCATTTAGTACAGTTCTCATAGCGTCTACCGCTGCTTGATCTGCTGCCTCCTTATCTCCTCTACCTACCCATTTGTAAGCTGCTAAGGCTGCTGCTTCTGTAACTCTAGCAAACTCTAAAGCTAACTCTCTTTTCATTTTTCCTCCTACTTTGTTTCAATTAATCTATAAATTTTTTCTCCTGGTAAAACCATTTGGAGTTGATTCCTAGCTACTTTTTCTCTGTAAAAGGGATTATTTATATTCTCAATCATTTCATCATATCTAACAATTAAGCTTTCAATCTCTTTTTTTTGTTTAATCTTTATCTCTTGCTCCATTTTTAACTTATCGATTTTAACAAATGATCTAAATATATTTTGTCCTAAAAATGCAAAATGTATAACTAACGGGACTATCCAAAGTAGATTTTTCATTAGTTTTTACCTACCTCTTTTTTCAAAAGTTGTAATTTTTTAGATACCATTCTTTTAGCCACTGGTGATATTTTATCTACAAATAAAATAGCTTCTAAATGGTCATACTCGTGTTGGAAAGCTCTTCCTAAAAGTTCTGTTCCCTCTTCTATTACTTCTTCACCCTTTTCGTTTAAATACTTTATCTTTACTGTCACTGATCTTTTTACAGGTTTATAAATTCCTGGAACACTTAAACATCCTTCATCTATATTTTCAACAGTATCTGATAACTCTATTAACTCTGGATTTATAATTTTTCTTACAATCCCATCTCCAACGTCAATTACAAACATTCTCTTGCTTATTCCAACTTGTGGTGCTGCAAGTCCTACTCCATTAGCTTCGTGCATTGTTTCTACCATATTATCTAAAATTTCAAGTATCTCTGGCGTTATTTCTGTTACTGGCTCAGCTACAGTTCTTAAACATTCATTTCCATATATTTTTATGTCGTATAACATGTATTTTCCTCCAATTCTCTTTTTTTTCAATATATATTATATCATATTAGATTAATCGGGTCTACATCAACAACTATTCTATATTTTTTATTCTCTATTTTTTTCAATTTATTTTCTAAAAATATTTTATACTCATTGATTTCTCTTCTGTCCCCTTTTATAAATATATTGCATCTATATCTTCCTTTCACTTTATAAACTAATGATTTCATAGGTCCATAAAGCTCTACTTTCTCATGTTCAATCTCTTTAAATACCAAATGACAATACTCTTCTAATCCATACTCCTCATTTGAAGATATTCCAATATTTATTATTTTTGAAAATGGGGGATAAAAAAGTATCTCTCTTTTCTCTATCTCTTTTTCATAAAAATTTATATAACTATTTTCCTGAATTTTTTCTATTATATAATTTTCAGGTTGATAAGTCTGAATTATAACTTTCCCCTTTTTCTCTCCTCTTCCAGCTCTTCCCGCTACTTGAGTTATCATTTGATATGTTCTTTCACCTGATCTAAAATCAGGGATACTCATAATTGTATCTGCATTTATTACTCCAACTAAAGTTACATTGGGAAAATGTAATCCTCTAGATATCATTTGAGTTCCAATCATAATATCGTATTTACCACCTAAAAAATCATTATACATATTTTCATAAAAATTTTTTTCTTTTGAAACATCTCCATCAACTCTAATTATATTTACAGGAAATCTTTTTCGAAGCTCCTCTTCTACTCTTTCAACTCCACGTCCACTAAAGGATATATTTTTACTTCCACACTTAGAACAATGACCTAAAAATCTTTTTGATATGCCACAATAGTTGCACTTTAAGCTGTTATTACTTGCATAATAGTTTAATTTTATAGAACAATGCTCACACTCTTCCATATGTCCACATTCTTGGCATTGAACTAATGTAGAATATCCTTTTCTATTTAGAAGAAGTATTATTTGTTCTTTTCTTAAAAGTGCTCCTCTTATCTCCTCTAAAAGTTTTTCACTGAAAAAGCTATCTTTTTCCTCTTTCATATCCACAATCTCTATCTCTGGTAATTTTGCATCCTTATATCTATGATCTATCTCAAAAAGTTGAAATATTCCTTTTTTAGCATAGTAGTAACTTTCAATCGATGGTGTTGCTGAACCTAAAACTACTTTTGCATTTTCTAGTTCAGCTTTTTTTATAGCTACATACTTTGCATTATACCTTGGTGTACTATCTTGTTTATAACTATTTTCGTGCTCTTCATCTACAATAATGTATTCGAGATTTTTTACAGGAGCAAAAATTGCTGAACGAACTCCTAAAACAACTCTTTTATCACCTGTATATATGCTATACCACTCTTTAGCTCTTTCTATATTAGATAATCTACTATGAAGTATTGCCACCTCTTCTCCAAATTCTTTTTTAAATCTTTTTACCATTTGAGGAGTTAAAGATATTTCTGGAACTAAAAATATTGATCCTTTTCCATTTTCTAAAGCTCTCTTTATAAGTTGTATATATATCTCAGTTTTTCCCGATCCTGTTACTCCTCTTATTAAAAAATGCCTTTTATTTGAAGTTTCAATACCACTTTTTATTCTCTCTTGCTCTGAATTTAATTTAGTATCTTCCTTATATACCTCTTTTTCAATATCTTTTTTCAATTTCTCTTCATTAAAACTTTTTATTTTTCTTTCAAGTATTAATGTTCCGTTCTTCAAATGATTTTCAATAGTTTTTTTGTCAAATTTCTTTTCTAAAGTTGTTTTTCCAATTTCTACTCTCTCTTGAAAATATAATTTCAGTTCTAAATCAACATCTTCAACATCTTCTTGAAGACCATACCAACTATCTTGAACTTTTAAATAATTATTATCTAGATATTCCTGTATTTTATTTTTTGAGAATCTATCAACCAATGTTTTTTTTCTAACTAAACTCTTTTTCAAAAAATATTCTAAAATCTCATCTTTAATTAAAGTACCATTAAGATTTTTAGGTCGATAAATATCCTCATACTTTATTTTTACTCCTGAGGGCACTGCTGTAGAAAAAACTTGATCAAAAGGACTCATATAGTAATCTCTTATCCATAACAACAATTTTATAAATTTTTTAGAAAAACTTAACTCTTCATATAATACTTTTTTTATTTTCAAAACTTTAAAAGTATACTCTTTATCTTTTTCTTCTTCAATAATTAGTCCCACTTTATCTTTATTTCTAAAAGATACCAAAACTCTATCTCCAACGTTTATACTCTCTTCATCACTGGCATAAGTATAGAAATCTTTTGTCTTTTCTATATAGACACTATAATATCTCATTACTTTCTCCTAGTTTAATTTTATTTTTATTTTCTTTATATCTACCAATTCTTTTTGTGGTTCAACACTTTGACTTTGAACAACACCTGTTCCTGTTAATTCAACTTCAATATCACTACCCTTAAAAATTTCAATAACCTCTCTGGCACTCAACCCTTTTAGATCTGGCATTATAACTAATTCTTCATTATTTTCTATACTTCTCAAACTTCGTTTTCCTTGAACTCTTATGTTCTCTATCTTTTGTGAATAAATATTTTTTATCTTAGTTACCCTTTTTACAACTTCTCCTAATACTGGAGCTGCTGCTGTTCCGCCATATTTATCATACAAAACATCTCCTTGAGGCTTAAAAAACATAGCTAGTAGTATATACTGAGGTTTTTCTACAGGAAAAAATCCCATTACAGATGATAAATATTCATGCTTTACATATCTTCCATGTTCACTATATTGAGCAGTTCCTGTTTTTCCACCTATTCTATAATCATCAACATGAGCTTTTTTTACAGTTCCTTCCAATACAGCTAACTCCATCATCGCTCTCATCTCTTTTGATACTGCTTCTGTTATAATTTTCCCTTTTGGTATAGGTAAATTTCTTCTAACTACTAAACCATCTCTATCTGTTATTTTATCAACTATATATGGTTGATACATTACTCCACCATTTATTACTGCTGAAAAAGCCGTTATCATTTGAATTGGTGTTACGGCAATTCCTTGTCCAAAGGACATTGTACTTTTTTTCAATCCATTCCATCTTTTTACAGATTCTCTTCTAGGTTTTTTTTCATAAGGATAATCAACACCTGTTTTATCATATAATCCAAATCTCTCTAAATATGAGTCAAACTCCTCATTTGTAAATTTATCTCCTATTAATACCATTCCTACGTTACTTGACTTTTTTAATATCTCTTCAGTTGTTAAAATACCTTTTACACTTCTACTACTTTCTCTTATAGTATGTTTATATTTCGTTATGGTTCCATTTCCAATATCAAAATTAGTATTTCTTCTTATTTTTTTCTCTTGTAAGGCTGCGGCTATTACAAGTGGTTTAAATATAGATCCCGGCTCTACTTGGGATTGGAATATTGGATTAGCTACATTTTTTTTATTTTTTCTAAAAAATGAAGTTGCTAATATTTTACCATTATTTGGATCCATTAAAACAGCGTACGCCTCTTCTGAATTTGTTTTTTTAAACTGTTTTTCCATTTCATCATTTAAAATATATTGTAAATCATTATCAACAGTTAAATGAATATTCATACCATCTAAATTAACTTTTGTTCTAGCACTAGAAGTAGGCAATCCGATTCCTAAACTTCTAATACTTGGGATTATTCTAGATATTTTATCCCCTTTTAAATAATTTTCATAAAAAAGTTCTATTCCAAAAATCCCTTCTTTTTCTGTACCCTTCTTAAAACCTATATTTCCAACTAAAAAGAAATATTGATCCGGCTTGTAATATCTTCTTTCTTTTCTTCCACTTAAAAATATAATATTTTTACCTTTTATATTATATTTTTCTAAAATCTCTTCAATCTCTTTTTTCTCTACATCATCTATATTCCTGTTTAATCTTTTATAAACTCTCTCCTCTTTTCCTAGTTTATTTATTGTATTTAACAATGGTCTATAGTTATCTCTTATATACTTCTTATTTACTAACTCTTTTAAAGCTTCAGGTGCCTCTAAAGATTTTATAAATCTTTTGGGATCAACTGATAATTCGTACATATTAATACTATATGCTAACCCTTTTCCCTTTGAATCGTATATGTTTCCTCTTTCTCCACCTTCTCTTCTTTCGACATTTATCTGCTTATTTATAGCTTCTTTATAATTGTTTGAATCAAATAATTGTATCTGAATCATTCTAAATATTAAAATAAAAAAACAAAATAAAATTATATCTGAAGCTATAAACGATCTTAGTATAAAATTATTTTTCATTTTTATTTTTTTCCATTTAAAAAAAACGTATAGATTATATATTAACATTAAAACTACCGCAACTGTTAATAAAAATTTTCTATAATATAAAGAAAGCCCGATACCAAATATCTGTATCAAAAGTAAAAATATTTTTAGTTTCTTATTCAATTCTCCACCCTCTTTTTATTTTTCTTTTAAATATTATATCAAATATTGACAAAATAATGTATAATAAGAATAAAATTCCACAAAAAGGAGTATTTATATGAATGTTTTATTTCTATTGCTTTTTATGACCACTTCAGCCTTTGCACTCAATATTGGAGTTATCGACTCTGAATACATCTTTAGTCAATACAATAAGCGTTTTGAAATGGAAGAAAAACTTGAAAATAAAAGATTAGAGTTAAATTCAGAAATTGAAGGATTAAGACAAAGCTTATTAGAACAAGAGAAGATTATCAAATCAAATTCAAAAATTACAGAAGATGACAAAAAAAAATTATTAGATTTAAAAAAACAATTTCAAGAAAAGATTGAGACTTCTGAACGTGTTTTTCAAGAGGATCAACAAAATTTTATTTATGATATAAAATTCGAAATAGATTCTGTTGCTATTTTAATTGGAAAACAAAAAAATTTAGAAATGGTTATTGAAAAAAGTGCTACAATTTATGGTGGTGTTGACCTAACTGAAGATGTTCTTAATTTTTTAAACAATAAAGAGTCTTATAAACTAGATACAACTAATCTTTTGAAAAAGCAATTGTAAAAAAGGGCTAAGCATAATTTATCCCTTTTTTTATTTTACAAAAAATAAAAAAAAGCACATATGTGCTTTAAAAGTTCATATGGTGGAAACAACTGGACTTGAACCAGTGACCCCCTGCTTGTAAGGCAGGTGCTCTCCCAACTGAGCTATGCTTCCAATGGTACCCCGTAGGGGAATCGAACCCCTGTTTATAGAGTGAAAATCTATTGTCCTTACCACTGAACGAACGGGGCAACTATCGCTGACGCGTTGTTGCTACATAATAATAGTACCATTTTTTTCATTCTTTGTCAATAGTTTTTTAATTTTTTATCTCTTCCCATTCTTTTTCTTTAAATCCTATTAAAACCTTGTCTTTCCCTATAAGTAGCGGTCTTTTTACTAACATTCCATTAGTTGATAGAATATCTAAAAGTTCATCTTCATTGTTTTGAGCTACTTTTTCCTTTAAGTTCATCTCTCTATATAGAATGCCACTTGTATTAAAAAACTTTTTTATTGGCTGACCACTTAAAGTAATCCATTTTTTTAACTCCTCTTTTGTTGGTTTATTTTCAACAATATGTCTTGACTCAAAATCCACTCCATTTTCTTCTAGCCATTTTTTTGCCTTTGCACACGTTGAACATTTAGGATAATTTACAAATAAATATTTCATAATTCACCTCTCCTTTTCTTTTTTTATAGCTTAACACTAAAATAAAAAAAAGGGAAGTACATTCTTCCCTTTTTTCGTATAGTATTATCTGTTTAAATATTTTTTTAACTCTTCAGCTTTATTTACTCTTTCCCAAGGTAAATCTAAATCTGTTCTTCCAATGTGTCCAAAAGCTGCTAAATCTTGATAATTAAAGTTTCCACTTCTTAACTCTAAATCTCTTTCAATTCCTCTTGGTGTTAAATCAAATATATTTTGAACAGCTTCAGCTAATTTAATTTCATCTACTTTTCCTGTTTCAAACGTTTCCACTTTTACAGATGTTGGCTCAACTACTCCAATAGCATATGATAATTGAACTTCACATTTATCAGCTAAGTCTGCTGCAACAATATTTTTTGCTACCCATCTAGCTGCATATGCAGCTGATCTATCAACCTTTGAAGGATCCTTTCCAGAGAAAGCTCCTCCTCCATGTCTGAAAAACCCACCATAAGTATCAACAATTATTTTTCTTCCAGTTAATCCTGTATCTCCATGTGGTCCTCCAATTACGAATCTTCCAGTTGGATTTATATGATAATTTTTTACTTCTTCTGCATTTAAGTTATATGCTTCTAAAACTGGCTTTATTACTAGCTCTTTTACATCTTTATGAATTTGCTCTTGAGTTACATCTGGATTATGTTGAACTGAAACTACAACAGTATCTACTCCTACAACTTTTCCATTCTCATCATAAGCTAATGTAACTTGAGACTTTGCATCTGGTCTTGCCCAAACTAACTCTTTTGATCTTGTTAATCTAGTCAATTTTACAATTATTTCTCTTGCTAAAACTAATGCTAATGGCATTAACTCCGGTGTTTCTTTTACAGCTCCACCAAACATTATTCCTTGATCTCCTGCTCCTCCTACATCTACACCCATAGCTATATCAGGAGATTGAGAATGAATTGCATTTAAAACTCCGCAATCTGAATCAAATCCCATTCCTTGTTTATATCCAATTTCATCTATTTTATTTCTAACTATATCTTGTATATCAATATAAGTTGTTGTTGTTATCTCTCCTCCTACAACAACTTGTCCTGTTGTACAGAAAACCTCACAAGCTACTCTTGCTGCTGGATCATTTTTAATACATGCGTCTAATACTGCATCTGATATTTGATCTGCTATTTTATCTGGATGTCCTGGTGATACACACTCCGAAGTAAAGTAAGTTAAATTTTTCATTGTTTCCTCCTAAATATTAATCAAAAGAGATAAAAAAAGCCTTTTATCTCTCCAGAAAGATAAAAGGCTTTATGCTCTTATAAGTCATCTTTCTGGAATTAGCACCACACCTCTAAGGTAGGTTGCTGAAACGTCATAGGGCCAGTCCCTCAGTCTCTCTTGATGATTTTGTTTTTTTTGTAACTAAATTATATATTATTTGTATTATTTAGTCAATATTTTTTTATTTTTTCTCTTCAATTAATGTTAAATTAACCATTTTATTAAAGATTGTAGCTATATAATTAAGCTGTGATAATCTATTATTTTTTATAACCTCATCTTTGTCCATTACCATTATAGATTCAAAGTATCTATTGATAATATCTTCAGTTGATAAAAGTACATTTAAGTATCCTATATAATTTTTAGCAACTAACATCTCTTTTGCATCTCTTGCAACTTCTTGAGATTTATCAAATAGTTCTTTCTCTATCTCTTCTTTTAAAAGATTAGGATCTACCATAACTCCCTCAAATCCTTTAGAGATATTTCCAACTCTTTTCATTAATGAAACTAAGTTATTAAAGCTATCCATTTTTGTAAATTCATCAACTGCTTTTATTCTTAATAAAGTATCAACTAAGTTATCAAAACTCTTATCTACAACTGCAGATACAATATCCTTTGAATATCCCATTTCTGTAAATACATTTAATGCTCTTTGCTTAAAGAACTCCATTACTTCATTTAAAACTTCAGCTTTATCTCTTTTTAATACTCCTGCAGCAGCAAGTGTGTCTAAAGCTCTTTCCACTAAAGCCTTTAAAGAAATATTTAAATTTGAATCTAAAACAATATTTACAATACCTAAAGCTGCTCTTCTTAAAGCAAATGGATCCTTAGAACCACTTGGAATTATTCCAACACCAAAACATCCACAAAGAGTGTCTATTCTATCAGATATTCCTGCTATAATTCCTTCTACACCTTTTGGTAAAAGATCTCCTTGATATCTTGGGTAATAGTGTTCTTCAATTCCCTTTGCTACTAACTCAGACTCTCCTGATTTTAGTGCATAGTCTGCTCCCATAAATCCTTGAAGTTTTGTAAACTCTTTTTCTCCAATCATGTTAGAAACTAAATCAGCTTTTGCTAGTAAAATTGTTCTATCAATAGTTTCTTTTCTAGTTTCCATTCCTGTAGCTTCTATTAAATAATCTGCTATTTTTTGAGATCTTTCAATTTTGTTATATATAGTTCCTAAATCTTTTTGGAATACAACTTGTTTTAATTTCTCCACATTTTCTACTAGAGGCTTCTTTAAATCTTCGTGGTAGAAGAATCTTGCATCAGCAAGTCTCGCAGATAAAACCTTCTCATTTCCTTTTCTAACTTGTTCAGAATCTTCAATACCATTTCTAATTACAACAAATTTAGGTAAAAGTTTTCCTTCTAAATCTAAAATAGGAAAATATCTTTGGTGAACTTGCATAGATATAATTAAAACATCTTGGGGAACTTCTAAGAAATCAGAATTAAATGTTCCAACTATTGGATATGGATATTCAACTAAGTTTGCAACCTCTTTTAATAAATCTTCATCTACTAAAACTTGCTCATTAGAATCCTCACATTTTTCTTTTATAAGTTTCTTAATTAAGTTCTTTCTCTCTTCAACATCTATAATTACATTATTTTCTTTTATTTTTTCAAAATATTCATCAATAGTAGAAACCTCAAAATTACTTCCAAAGAATCTGTGCCCTCTAGATGCTCTTCCACTTTTTATTCCTTCTATTTCAAAATTTACTATTTCTCCATCTACTAAAGCTAAGAACCATTGAATTGGTCTAGCAAACTTTAATTTTTTCATTCCCCACTTCATTGATTTAGGGAAGTTTATCTCTAGTACCAATTCTTTTAAAAGATCAGAAAGTAGAGCTTTTGTACATTCACCTTTTAAAAACTTTCTAACTGCTATATACTCCCCTTTAGGAGTTTCTATGATTTCTAAATCTGTAGCTTCTACGCCTTGAGATTTAGCAAATCCTAATCCTGCTCTTGAAATTTCTCCATTTTCACCAAAAGCAACTTGCTTTGCAGGTCCCATATTTAAGATATCTAAGTTTTCTTGAGTTTCTGCCAATCCCTCTACTAAAACAACCAGTCTTCTTGGTGTTCCAAAAGTTTTTATTTCATCAAATTTTATTCTTTTTTCATTTAACTTACCTTCTAAGTTCTCTTTCATCTCTTTTAGAGTTTGAACAAGGAATCTTGCAGGTAACTCTTCCATTCCTATTTCAAAAAGTAATCTCACTTTCTATTCCTCCTCTTTTTTCCTTTTACTTTTTTTTCAGTAAAGGGTATCCTAGTTCTTTTCTATTTTGTACAAATACTTCTGCACATCTCTTAGCTAGGTTTCTAACTCTTAAAATATAAGCCATTCTCTCTGTTGTAGAGATTGCTCCTCTTGAGTCTAGAACGTTGAATGTGTGAGAACATTTTAAAACATAGTCATATGCTGGCATTACTAAATTTTCGTTTAATGCTCTATCAGCTTCTTTTTCATAATCATCAAACCATCTAAAGTGGCTTTCTAAATCTGCTACTTCAAATGAGTATTTTGAATTTTCATACTCGTACTGATATCTCATATCTCCATATTTAATTCCTGGTGCCCACTCTAAATCATACACATTTTCTTTATTTTGAATATATAATGCTAATCTTTCTAATCCGTATGTTATTTCAACAGGAACAACTTCTAACTCCAATCCTCCAACTTGTTGGAAATATGTAAACTGAGTTACTTCCATTCCATCTAGCCATACTTCCCATCCTAATCCCCATGCTCCTAATGTTGGTGACTCCCAGTCATCTTCAACAAAACGAATATCATGCTTTAAAGGATCGATTCCTAAAACTTTTAGTGATTCTAAATAAAGCTCTTGAATGTTGTCTGGTGATGGTTTCATTATAACTTGAAATTGGTGGTGTTGATAAACTCTATTTGGATTTTCTCCATATCTACCATCCTTTGGTCTTCTTGATGGTTCAACATATGCTACATTCCATGGCTCTGGTCCTAAAGACATTAAAAATGTATTCGGATTAAATGTTCCAGCTCCTGTTTCTATATCGTATGGATTTCCAATGATACACCCTTTTGAACTCCAATACTGCTGAAGAGCAAATATCATCTCTTGAAATGTCATTTCACTTCCTCCTAATCTTTCTTTTTCCTTTTACTATCTAGTAAGCTATCTACTATTATTAAAATAACCCCTATATTTATCCAAACATCAGCTAGATTAAATACAAATACCCATATACCTCTAAAGTCAATCATATCAATGACAAATCCTCTATAGATTCTATCAATAATATTTCCTATTGCTCCACCTAAAATAAATGAATACCCTAACTTCTCAATAACTGAAAATTTATTTCTATTTTTAAAAAAGTAAAAACCTAATCCAAATATCACTACAATTGTTAAAATAGAGATTATATCAAGTTTTCCTTGAAACATTCCAAAGGCTATTCCTCTATTTTTTACATAAGTTAGATGGAAAAACTCTCCCAGAATTGGGAAAGTTTCTCCTTCTACTAACCAAGTATCTATTTCATATTTGGATATTTGATCTAAGAATACTAATAAAAATATTATCCCTATATATAACACAGCTCACCTCTTTGAATAATTAATCAACTAGTGCTGATGTACATCTTGGACATACTGTTGGATGCTCTGGATTAGTTCCTAACTCTGTCGAGTATTTCCAACATCTTTCACACTTCTCTCCATCTGCGTGCTCAACTTTTACAAATAAAGCTTCTTGCTCCTCACCTTTTACAAATGAATCATCTTTTTCATTAGCAATTACTAATTGAGAAACGATAAATACCTCTTCTAAAATCTCTTTATTATCTTCTAAGAATTTTGCTAACTCTGTATTATCTGCACTTAAAATAACTTTTGCATCTAAAGAGTTTCCTATTATCTTATTTTCACCTTGTCTTGCTAACTCTAATGTTTTATTAACATCTTTTCTTAACTTTACAATCTCTTCCCACTTTGTATCTAATTCATCATTTAAGTATTGATCATTATTTACATACCAATCAGTTAATAATACTGACTCTGAATCCTTTAATGATTCTGGTAAAGTTTCCCAAATCTCTTCAGCTGTAAATGATAATATAGGTGCTACCATTTTAGTTAATGTTACTAAAACTTCTGACATTACTGTTTGTGCTGCTCTTCTTTCTTTAGAATCAGCTTTTTCAGCATATAATCTATCTTTGATTATATCTAAATAGAATGCTGACATATCAATTCCTGAGAAATAATGAATTTCTTGGAATAAGTTATAGAACTCATATTTTTCATATGATTCTGTTACTACCCTTTTTAATCTTTCTAATTTATTTAATGCCCACTTATCAATTTCCATTAAGTCCTCATAAGCTACTGCATCTGTTAACGGATTAAAATCTGCTGAGTTTCCTAATATATATCTAGCTGTATTTCTTACTCTTCTATAAGCTTCTGCCATTTGTTTTAAAATATTATCAGATATTTTTACATCTTCTCTATAATCAACTGATGCACACCATAATCTTAGTATATCTGCTCCATAAACTTTAATTATATCTTGAGGAGCCACAACATTTCCTACTGATTTTGACATTTTCTTACCTTCTCCGTCATTTACAAATCCGTGAGTTAATAACATTTTAAATGGTGCATCTCCTGTTGATCCAACTGATGTTAATAGTGATGTTTGGAACCATCCTCTATGTTGATCTGATCCTTCTAAATATAAGTCAGCTGGTCTATGTAATCCCTCTCTAGTCTCTAGAACTGATCTATGAGATACTCCTGAGTCAAACCAAACGTCCATTATATTTGTTTCTTTTCTTAATTCTAATCCTTTTAGATTATACTTAACTAATAGATCTTCTCCAATTAATTCCTCAGCCGAATATTTTACCCAAGCTGCTGACCCTTCTTTTTTAACAAGTTCAATAACTCTATCTAAAATTTCTCTTTCGAATATCTCTTTTCCTGTTGCTTCATTATAGAATACAGGAATTGGTACTCCCCATGTTCTTTGTCTTGAGATACACCAGTCAGGTCTTGTCTCTAACATAGAACCTATTCTATTTCTTCCCCACTCTGGAACAAATTTAACATCATCTAAAGCTCTTAATGCCTTTTCTCTTAAATCTGAACCTTCACATCTTATAAACCATTGCTCAGTTGCTCTAAATATTACTGGAGTTTTTGATCTCCAGTCATGAGGATAAGAGTGCTCAAACTCTTTATAGCTTAATAAGTGCCCTGTTTCTGTTAAGTGCTCTGCTATAACTTTATTTGCTTTTTTATAGAATAATCCAGCAAATTGTCCAGCTTCCTCTGTTAATACTCCTTTATTATTAATTGGAGAAATGATTGGTAATCCGTATCTAACTCCTACAACATAGTCATCTTGACCATGTCCTGGTGCAGTATGTACAACTCCTGTTCCTGCTTCAGCAGTTACATGTGTTCCTAGTACCACTTTTCCTGTTCTATCTAAGAATGGATGTTTATATGTTAAGTTCTCTAAGTCAGCTCCAACAAACTCTTTTACTAGCTCCATCTCTTTTATTCCCATGTCGCTAAATGCCTTATCTGCTAAAACTTTTGCTAAAATTAGATTTCCTTTTTCTGTTTTATATATTCCGTACTCAAACTCTCCATTTAAAGCAATTCCTGTATTTGCAGGTAAAGTCCATGGAGTAGTTGTCCAGATAACTAGATATAATGGTTCTGTCATATCTAACTTATCCATAATCTCTTTGTTAGCTTCCATTTTTACATAAATAGATGGAGAAACATGATTTTTATACTCAATTTCAGCTTCTGCTAAAGCTGTTTCTGTTACTGGTGACCAGTAAATTGGCTTTAACCCTTTAAAAATATATCCATTTTCATAAAGCTCACCAAATACTTCTAATTGCTTTGCTTCATACTCAGGATTTAAAGTTAAGTATGGCTTATCCCACTCTCCTAAAACTCCTAATCTTTGGAATCCTTCTTTTTGAATTTCTACCCATTTTTTAGCATACTCTGTACACTTCTCTCTGATTTCAAGAGGTGACATTTCTTTCATTTTTGCACCTAATTCCTCACTTACCTTTAATTCTATCGGTAATCCATGAGTATCCCATCCTGGAACGTAAGGCACTGTGTATCCAGATAATCTTTTATACTTTAAAATTATATCTTTTAATATTTTATTTAAAGCATGACCTATATGGATTCCACCGTTTGCGTACGGAGGTCCATCGTGAAGTATAAATGTTTTACTTCCCTTTTGTAATCCCTTTTCATAAATTTTTTCATCTTCCCACTTTTTTAAGATGTTTGGTTCCTTCGTTGGTAAGTTTGCCCTCATTTGGAAACTTGTTTTCGGAAGGTTCAACGTTTTCCCGTAATCTTTTTCTTCCATTAGACTTCCTCCTTATATGCATTTAAAGTTATTTTTACTTCAGTACTATTCCCCTCTTCTGAAAAATGTTTTATTACTCCACCATGGTCTTTTATCACCTTATGGACGAAAAACAATCCTAACCCTAAGGTTTGAGGAGAATAACTTATAAATGGTTCGTAAATATCTTCCAATTGTTTAGATGATATTCCAATACCATTATCAATAATTTTCAACTCTATTTTTTCATTAATTTTTCTTTTAGAAAGAATTATATCTATTCTTCTATTATTTTGTTTATCTAAGAGAGCATTACAAGCATTATCTATAAGCTCTTTTATTACTTTTTTTAATTTTCTTCTACTACCTAAGACACTTCCACTTGTAGCATTAAAAAATGAAATCGAAATATTTTCACTTTTAAATTTTTGGCTATAGTCTGCTATTGTCTCATTTATTATTTTATCTAAACTAACTCGCTCATATTTATCTTCAATTTCTTCAGAATAAATTTTTAATGATTCATTATCCTCTTTAATTCTTGCTAAATACGGCTTAATAGTTGTTAATTCCTCTATTATCTTTTCTCCAGGATTTTCTGAGTCAACACATTTCAATAACTTTTCAACAACTTCTCCTCTTAACTTTAAAAATCTTGTAGCTAACTTTTCTATTGTTAGAACTCTTTCACTTTCTAAAGTATCTAAAATTGTTTCTTTGTTATTTATTCCTATAGAAAAATTCATCGAAAGTAGATTTAATAACTCTAACTCTTCCTGATTAATTCTAATATCCTTTGCGTAATTATCTACTACTACTACACCTGAAAATTTTCCAGCTCCATGAATTGGAAAAATAAAGAAGTTTTTTAATCCGATAGCTTTTAAAACATCATTTCCTAAATCATATTTATATCCAGCATCATTTTTATAGATTATCTTTTGTTCTTTAAATGATTTTGCTAATAAATTATCATTATTTATAGGAACTTTTGTAAATAAAACTAGCTCTTTTAAATTTTTCAATTGAAATTTAAAACCTTTTTTACTTTCCTCTTTTAAACTACGATTTATAGCAACTTCTTCTCCGATTAAATAATCATTTTCTCTACTGTATCTAAAATACATTGCTCTACTATAACCAAGCCCAACTTCTGAAGTAAATCCTGAAACAAGTTTTTTTATAGTTTTAAATGTATCTTGTTCTATATTCATACCCATTAAAAGTTTATCAATAGCTTCAATTCTTTCAATATTTCTAACTAACTCTTTATTTTGAATAGTTAAATCTTCTTGGGCAATATTTAATTTCTCAACCATCTCTTTAAAAGATATTGATAGTGTCCTAATCTCACCTTGACCAATAACTTTTATATCATCAACCTTTTCACCCTTTGAAATTTCATCGGCTAAATCAGCTATTTGTGTAAGAGGCATCAATAATTTTCTAAATACTTTACTTGATACTGTAGAACTTATAATCATTATTAAAAGAACTAAAATACCTATATAAATAGATGTCATAAGCTTTTCTTCAGTTAATCTTTCTTTTGATAATGAAAGTATAAAACTTCCTAAATAACTATCATTATAACCTATTAAATTATAAATTCCAACATAATATGATAATCCATTGATTTTTTTATTCAAATAATAGTTTTTATAATCTTTTTTTAAGATTTCTTTATATGTTCTATTTGAAAAGAAAAACTTAGCTTGAAGTTCATCTTTATCTGGACTATTAGTTACAAAATATACTCTATCTTTTGAACTTAATTCCAATCCATCTGTTAAAGAAGTTAAAAAATCTCTATTTATAGGAATTGAAACTACTAAATAATATGTTGTTGTTTCATTTCCATATGGAATAACGACTCTCGCATAAATTTTATTATCAACTTGAGCTAAATAATATCCAGTCTCTTCAAACTCCTTTTTACTAGATGTTTCAAGCAATATATGTATATTATCTTCATTTAGTGTCCCTAAATTCCCCTTATTTCCATACTCCCCCAATAGCTCTCCTTCTGAGGAGATAATAGTTATTACAGAGTTATAATAATTTCTAAAATCTTCTTTTAACAAATTATATTTTAGCATCTCTGCTATTTGTTGATTCCCTTCACTAATTCTATATTTTCCAATCTCTTTATAGACATCATTTCTAATCTCTCCAAAATAAGATTTATAATTTCCCATAAGAAGGTTCATCTTATTTTTAGTAGTGTCTTCGATTCTTTGTTCCATATCTTGGAATGAAGTTAATATTACAACTATTGCGATTAAAATTGATGTCAAAAATATTGCTATATCATTATAAAAAATTATTTTTATTAACAAGGAATCTTTTCTTATTTTCATCCTTTAAAGCCCCTTTTTAGTTAAGCCTACTCTTTCCCTCTCTCTATCTATATCTTTTATTTTAACCTTTATTATTTGACCAACTGAAAGAACTTTACTTGGGTCATCTATAAATTTATCCGATATTTCTGAGATGTGAAGTAATGCATCATTTTTTAATCCTATATCTATAAAAGCACCAAACTTAATTACATTTCTTACTGTACCCTCTAACTCCATACCTGGCTGAAGATTATCTATATTTAATATATCTGATTTTAATAGTGGTTTTTGAATACTATCTCTTGGGTCTCTTCTTTCTTTAACCAGTGCTTCGTATATATCTTTTACTGTTTCATATCCATAACTATTTTTCTGAGCAAATGTTTTATAGTCAAATCCTTCTAAAACTTCTTTAGCTTTAACTAAATCTTCTCCATACTCTTTTAAAGAGAGATTAACAGATGATAATATTTCTTCAGCAATTTTATAAGACTCAGGGTGGATTATTGTATTATCTAAAGTATTTTCACCGTCAAGAATAATTAAGAAACCAGCCATTTGCTCGTAAGCTTTAGCTCCTAAGCCTTTAACTTTTAATAACTCTTTTCTATTCTTAAAGTTCCCATTCTCTTTTCTATAATCTACTATATTTTTTGCAACACTTTTCTTAATTCCAGAAACATATGAAAGTAGTGCCCAAGAAGCTGTATTTACATTTACTCCAACATTATTTACCACTAACTCTATAACTTCTGTAAGAGATTGGTCTAACCTTTTTTGATTAACATCATGTTGGTACATACCTACTCCAATAGATTTTGGATCAATCTTAACTAACTCTGCTAGAGGATCTTGAATTCTTCTTCCAATTGAAATAGCTCCTCTAACTGTTACATCTAAATCAGGAAATTCTTCAACTGCTATTTTAGAAGCTGAATAAATTGATGCTCCTGCCTCGTTTCCAATTAGGTATTTCACATCACTATCTACAGTTTTTAAAACTTTAGCTACAAAACTTTCTGTCTCTCTTGAAGCAGTTCCATTTCCAATAACAATTATGTCTATGTTATATTTTTTTATGAAATCCTTCATTTTTCTTTCAGCATCTTTTAACTGATTCTCATGATGCATTTCTTTTACTAAATAAAATACTGTATTTTCTCTAAAAAATCCATTTTTATCTATAACTGCCACTTTACATCCTGTTCTATAACCAGGATCCAAAGCTAAGATATTTTTTTCATGAAGTGGAGGTTGCATTAAAAGATTTTTTAAATTTTCTTTAAATACTACAATAGCCTCATCTTCTGCTTTTTCTGTTAGAATATTTCTAACTTCTCTTTCAATAGAAGGTAAAATCAATCTATCTAAAGCATCAACTACAATTTCTTTGTGTAAAAAGTTTAACTCTTTATTTTTAAAATCTTTTAATAAGTATCTTTCTACACTTTCTCTATCTTTTTCTTCAAAATTTAAAGAAACTGTTAATACTCCCTCATTTTCTCCTCTATTTAAAGCTAAAATTCTATGAGATAAAGCTTTTTTTACAGGTTCAGTATATTCATAATAATCTTTATATATCTGTTTTGTATCAAGCTCTTCTGCTTTTTTACTTTTCTTGGCAACTATAATAGCTTTTTTTAGCATATCTTCTCTTAATCTCTCTCTATACTCTAATGTCTCCGAAAGATTTTGAGCTACAATTAATTTTGCTCCTTCAATAGCTTTTTCTACACTTTCTACCTCTTCATTTATGAATGCTAAACTTTCTTTCTCAAGTTCATCTAAAGTTTTTAATTGGTAGATTTTTTCAGCTAAAGGTTCTAATCCTTGTTCTTTTGCTACGTCTGCTTTTGTTTTTCTTTTTTTCTTATAAGGAAAATATAAATCTTCTACCATCTGAAGTTTTTCAGCTAAAAGTATTTGATTTTTTAACTCATCTGTTAACTTTCCTTGTTCTTCGATTAATCTAATAACCTCTTCTTTTCTTATTTCTAAGTTTCTTAAGTAAGTTATTAATTCTGATATTTTTAAAATATTTGTTTCATCTAAATTCTCAGTAACTTCTTTTCTATATCTTGCTATAAATGGTACTGTTGATCCTTCATCTAAAAGTTTTATCGTGTTTGCAACTTGTTCAACTTTTAATCCCATTTCTTTTGCAATTCTATTAAAGAGTGTATCCATTAATCCATCTCCTTTTCATAGTTGAATTTACCTTGTATTATACCACATTTTAATAATCAATGTCTAACACAAACAGAAAAAAAGGTGCCTTTACAGGCACCTAAATTCTTAGAATTAGTTTTTCTTTGCAGCTTCGAACTTTGCCCAAACTCCAGCTTTGTCTAATAATGACTTAACTGTTCTTGTAGGTTGTGCTCCGTTCATAAGGAATTTTACAATCTCCTCTTCTTTAAGAGTTACTTTTCCTTCTTCTAATGGATAGTAGTTTCCTAAGTAAGCTACTGCTTTTCCATCTCTTCTTGATAAAGCTTCCATTGCAGCTATTCTGTATACAGGTCTCTTTTTGCTTCCCATTCTAGTTAATCTTAATTTTAACATCTAAAATCACTTCTCCTTTTATATTTCTATTTTTTTATTTTTGGTATTGCCTCTATTTTTCTCTATTTAAAATGGAAACTTCATTCCACCTTTTCTTCCACCCATTCCAGGAAGTTGTGGGAACTTTCCAGTTGAGAACATTTTCATCATTTCTCTCATTTGTTCAAATTGTTTCAGTAGCTTATTAATGTCAGCAACTTCTGTTCCACTACCTTTTGCAATTCTTAGCTTACGACTAGCTTTTAATATTTCAGGTTTTTTTCTTTCCTCTCTAGTCATTGATTGAATAATAGCCTCAACTTTTTTCATCTCTTTTTCAGCTGGTGCTAAATCTCCAATTTGTCCCATACCAGGAATCATTTTTAATATGTTTCCTAGAGAACCTAATTTTTTTATATTTTGTAATTGCTTTAAGAAATCATCTAAATCAAACTTTTGAGTTCTAATTTTCTCCTCAAGAGATTTAGCATCCTCTTCACCAATTGCTTCTTGTGCCTTTTCAACTAAAGAAACTACATCTCCCATTCCAAGAATTCTTGAAGCTAATCTTTCAGGATGAAATAACTCTAAGTCATCAATTTTTTCTCCAGTTCCTACAAATTTAATAGGTTTTCCAACTACAGATTTAACAGATAATGCTGCTCCACCTCTAGTATCTCCATCAAATTTTGTAAGTACAACTCCATCAATACTTAATGCGTTATTAAATGATTGAGCAAGATTAACTGCATCTTGTCCTATCATCGCATCAACTACTAGCAGAATTTCTTGAGGTCTCACAACTTTTTTAACCTCTTTTAACTCTTCCATTAATTTTTCATCTATATGTAATCTTCCAGCAGTATCTATAATTAGATATGTTGCTCCAGCTTCTTTTGCTTTTTCTAAACCTCTTTCACAAATTCCAACAGCATCATTACTTCCAAGTTCAAAGTAAACATCAACACCAACTTGTTGTGCTAAAACCTCTAACTGCTTCATAGCAGCAGGTCTATAAATATCTGCTCCTATTAAGTATGGCTTTTCACCTTGTTTTTTTAAGTATTTTGCTAATTTACCTGCAAAAGTTGTTTTTCCAGCACCTTGAAGTCCCGCAAGCATTACTACTGTAGGATTTTTAGCACTTTTTGTAAGTCTAGAGTTTGTACCACCTAATAACTCTACCAACTCATCATTTACTATTTTTATAAATTGCTGCCCTGGATTAATTCCAGTTAAAACTTCAGCTCCAATAGCTTTCTCTTGAATCTTTGCAACAAATTCTTTAACAACTTTGTAGTTTACATCGGCCTCTAGTAAAGACATTCTAACTTCACGTAAAGCCTCTTTTATATTACTTTCGCTTAGTTTTCCATGACCTCTTACTTTTTTCATTATGTCTTGGAATCTATTTCCTAAATTTTCTAACATGGCCACCCCTACTAAAAGTTTTTTTCGATTATTTCATCCAGTTTTTTAATTGTGAAATCTTTTTTCAGCTCTTTTAACTGTGATAGTAATTCTAAATCTCTTTTATGAAATCCTATCTTTTCTTCATAATCTCTCAAAATTTTTATTCCTCTTCTTATGTTATCATAGACAGCTTGTCTACTTACATTATACTTCTTTCCAATCTCTGTAAGAGATAGGTCTTCCTCGAAGTGCTCTAACAAATATTCTTTTTGTCTATCACTTAAAAGATTTCTATAATAGTCAAGCAGAATAGAGACTTCTAACATCTCATTCAATTCCATAATATCACCAACATATTATATCTATATTTATATTTTTTGTCAAGCATTTTTTCTTTACAAAACTTTAAGTTTTTTACCTCTACTATTCTATGATATAATTAATTTATATCAAACTTTTGAGGTGATTTAATGAATTTAAAAACACATATTAAAAATATAATTCTTGAAATAAACAACGACAATAACTTAATCTCTGATGAAGTTATTGAAAACACACCTGAACGAATTGAAACTTTTTATAAAGAGATTTTTTCAGGTCTTCTTTTAAATCCTTATGACTTTTTAAAAAGAACATTCCCAATACAAAATAATGACTTAATCATTGAAAAAAATATTTCTTTTCATTCTATGTGTGAACATCATTTTTTACCTTTTTTTGGTAAAATTTCTGTTGGCTATATTCCTAATAACAAAATTGTTGGCTTTGGAGATATTATAAAAGTTATTGAGGCTTATTGTAAAAGACCACAGTTACAAGAAAGACTTTGCGACGAAATTGCCGAAACAATCTATAAAGGACTTGAGTGTCAAGGAGTATATATTTTAATGGAAGCCGAACATATGTGCATGACTATGAGAGGAGTAAAATCTATTGGTACTAAAGTTACTACAACATCTTCAAAAGGTATTTTCAACACTAACAATAGTTTAAAAACAGAATTTTTAACTTTAGTTAAAAATTAGAGGGAGAATTTTATGGATAAAATATATATTAAAAATTTAGAATTTATAGGAAATCATGGAGTTTTTGCTGAAGAAAAATTTTTACAACAAAAATTTATTATTTCCATTGAAATGGAAACTTGTACTAGAAAAGCTGGTGTTAATGATGATTTAAATCATTCTACACACTATGGATTCGTTTCTGATGATGTGAAAAAGGTTTTCTTTTCAAAATCATTTGACTTAATTGAAGCTCTTGCTGAAGCAATCGCTAAAGAGATTCTTATAAAGTATTCTCTTATTAAAAACGTTACAGTTAAAATAAAAAAGCCTTGGGCTCCTATTAAAAAGCATTTTGATTATGTCGCAGTTGAAATTTCACGTTCTAGAAATATTTCATACCTCTCTATAGGTACAAATATTGGAGATTTAAAATTTAATTTAGATACTGCTATCTCTCACATATCAAACCTTGAAAATACTCAAGTAATTAAGGTCAGTAATTTCTTAGAAACTGAACCTTTTGGTGACATTATACAAGATAACTTTTTAAATGCTTGCCTTAAAATTGAAACTCTTTTTACTCCGGAAGAGCTTTTAGAAAAGCTTCTTGACATTGAAATTATAATGGGAAGAGTACGTGAAATAAAATGGGGGCCTAGAGTTATTGATATAGATATCTTACTTTTTAACAATCTAATTGTTGAAGAGGAAAATTTAGCTATCCCTCACCCTTGGATGTGTGAGCGTTCATTTGTTCTAGATCCATTAAATGAAATCGCTCCAAATGTTATTCATCCTTTAGAAAACAAATATATTTCAACATTAAAAAGAATACTTGATAAATCTTTATAGGAGGTTATTATGACTTTTTCATCTCAAGGTAAAACTTTTATTTTAAATAAAGAAACTCTAATTATGGGGATTTTAAATGTTACTCCTGATTCATTTTCTGATGGTGGAAAATTTAATTCTATTGATTTAGCTTTCGAACATGCCAAAATTTTAGTTGCTCAAGGAGCTCACATCATTGATATAGGTGGACAATCAACTCGACCTGGACATGAAGAGGTTGATTTAACAACTGAAATAAATAGAGTTATTCCAATTATAAAAAAAATATCAAAAGAGTTAGATTGCATTATATCTATTGATACTTATAGAGCTGAAGTTGCTGAAGCGGCAATTAAAGCTGGTGCTCATATTATCAACGATGTTTGGGGACTTCAAAAAGACAATGGCGAAATGGCTCAAATTGCTGCAAAGTATAATTGTGTTGTCATTGCTATGCATAATCAAGATTCAAAAATTTATGAAGAGGATATCATTCTTTCTATAAAAAAATTCTTTAAAAAAACTTTTGAAATTGCAGAAAAAAACGGACTTAATCCAAATAAAATTATAATCGATCCTGGAATTGGATTTGGAAAAGGTTATGATGAAAATATTGAAGTTTTAAATCGCTTAAAAGAACTTAATTTTATAGCTCCTATTTTATTAGGTGTTTCTAAAAAAGGTTTCATAGGAAAAGATTTAAATCTTAATCCTAACGATAGAGTTGAGGGAACTATTGCTGTTAATACATTGGGCATCCTCAATGGAGCAAAAATAATTCGTGTTCATAATGTCTTAGAGCATAAAAAAGCTTTATCCATTATTGATAAAATTATTTATTATTCTAAAAGTAATTAAACTTAGGAGAGCCTCATCGCTCTCCTAACAATTTATTTAGTAATTGTAAAAATAACTTCCACCTATAAACTCTTTTAATATAGATTCATCTGGTACATATCTATCTGAAATTGTTGTAAAATAACTTAATAATCTTAAAAGTTTTCTAGCTTCATCATA
This sequence comes from Cetobacterium somerae ATCC BAA-474, assembly GCF_000479045.1. Lineage (NCBI taxonomy): Bacteria > Fusobacteriati > Fusobacteriota > Fusobacteriia > Fusobacteriales > Fusobacteriaceae > Cetobacterium > Cetobacterium somerae. The sequence goes on along the minus strand of NZ_KI518222.1, from coordinate 6,944 downwards.
ATGTGGACTACTCATCTTTATTTTAATTAACTCTCTCTCCACAGCTGGTTTTAAAACACCTATTTCATAAGCTAAACTTGTATCAAATATAACATCAGCATTCTCTTGATATGGAAATATATTTTTGCTTTCTCCTTTTCTAACTCTACTCCACATCTCTAAAGTTTCTTCTGCATCAAAATTTCTTGAAATACTATCTCTAACTATTCTTCTCATTTTTCTTACAATACTAGTTTTTATTCTATTATGGGCATCTATATTCAATTGAGTTAAACAACTAATATAAATTTTAAAAATGTGACTTTGAGAAATCCCTTCAATCAAACTATTATTTAAACCATGTATTCCCTCTAGAATTATAATTGTATTTTTAGATATTTTTACTATTTCCCCTTTTTCTTTTCTTTGACCACTTGTAAAGTCATACTTTGGAATCTCTACTTCTCTTTCAAGCATTAAATCTCTCAAGTTTTTATTTAAAAGTTCTATATCAAGAGCTTTTATTGTTTCAAAATCCTTTTTTCCATTTTCGTCAATAGGAATTTGATCTCTATTTACATAATAATCATCTAAAGATATCATTAATGGTCTTATTTCTGAGGCCATTAAATGTAATTTTAACCTGTTACTAAAAGTTGTTTTTCCTGATGAGCTTGGACCAGCTATCGTAACTATTTTTATCTCTCTATCCTCTAATATCTTTTCAGTTATATTAGTTATTTTTTTATCATGAAGAGTTTCATTAACTCTAATTAATTCTATTATATCTCCTTGCAAATTAATCCTATTTAAACTTCCAACACATGAGACTTCCATTATATCATTCCACTTAGAACTTTCTTTATATACTTTAGCTAATTTTCTATCATCAATCATTGGCGGAATTTGAATAACTCCATTTATCTCTTTTGGTGTTTTAAATATAAATCCCTCATCGTATGGATATATCTCAAACAAATCTACATATTCTGTATTTTCATATAATTCCTCTATAAAATAAGTTCTATAATTATCTAATTCATATACAAAAAAAGATATTATTCCTGTAGTTTCTAAAAGTTCTTTCAAATCCTCACGAATATTTTCTAAATGTTTTTCTGTTATTTCTTCTGAAGTAAATTGAATTTTTTTTATAACTTTTTTTTCTGCTACTATTTCACTCATTCTATTCTCTATTTTTTTTATCTCTTCTTCTGTAATGTAATTTTTTCCATTTATAGTTACATATACGCCATTATTCAAAGAGTTTCTAAATACTACTTGAAACGCTGGATAAATATCATTAATTGCTTTTAATAAAACTAATTTTGATGTTAAATGATATTTTCTACTTTTAAATTTTTCCATAAAATACCTCCTTTATAAAAATAACTCTAAATTAGTATTTAGTCTAATTTAGAGTTATCCTTTTTATTCTTCTATTTTTTTCTCTTCTTTTCCTATCAAATGACATGCATAAAAATGTCCAGGTGATATTTCTCTTAAAACTGGTGTTGAATTTCCACATTCAGGAATTGCCATGCTACATCTTTTCCTAAATCTACACCCTACTCCAGGATTAACTGGTGATGTTATCTCTCCCTTTAATCTCTCTCTACTCATCTTATGTTTTATACTTGGAATAGGTATTGCTGATAATAAAGCTTTTGTATATGGATGTACCGGATTTTTAAATAGCTCTTTTGCTGGAGCTTTTTCTACAAGCTCTCCTAAATACATCACCGCTATATCATCAGAAAAATGTTTTACTACAGATAAATCGTGAGTTATAAACATATAAGTTAAACCAAACTCCTCTTGTAAATCTTTCATAAGATTTAATACTTGAGCTTGAATAGAAACATCTAAGGCTGAAACTGGTTCATCACAAACTATAAATTTTGGATTTAGTGCTAATGCTCTAGCTATACCAATTCTTTGTCTTCTTCCACCATCTAGTTCATGAGGATATGTGTTTGTCAATCTTTCGCTAAGACCTACTGTTTCCATCAACTTAGCTACTTTTTCTTGTAACTCCTCTTTATTTTTACATTTTTTATGAATTATTAATGGTTCTGCTATTATTTCACTTATAGTCATTCTTGGATTTAAAGAAGCATATGGATCTTGGAAAATAATTTGCATCTCTTCTCTCAATTTAACCATTTCTGCTTTTCCGTAGTCTCTTATATTTTTACCTTCAAATATTATCTCTCCATCAGTTGCTTCAAGAAGTCTTAAAACTACTCTTCCCGTAGTCGATTTTCCACATCCTGATTCTCCTACAACTCCTAGAGTTTTTCCTCTTTCTATTGAAAAAGTAACTCCATCTACAGCATGCAAAAGTCCTTTTGGAGTGTTAAAGTATTTTTTTAAGTTTCTTACCTCTAGTATTTTATCTGCCATTTCTTCCCTCCTGTAGCTCTGGTACATTTATTACCCCTTCGTAAGCTAAACATTTTACTTTATGCCCATTTTCAATTGTTGTTCTTGGACTTCTTTTTGAACACTCCTCTTGTGCATATGGACATCTAGGATGGAATCTACATCCAGATGGTAAATCTGTAGGATCTGGCATCAATCCTTTTATAGGTTTTAATCTAGTTACATCCTCATCTAAACTAGGTATTGAATCAAATAGTCCATGTGTATATGGATGCTTCGGCTTTTCAAATATATCATATAATGTTCCTGATTCTATAATTTCTCCAGCATACATTATTGCTACTTTATCACATACTTGTGCAACTACTCCTAAATCATGAGTTATTAGTAGCATTGATGTTCTTAATTTTTCTTTTAAATCATTCATCAAATCTAAAACTTGAGCTTGGATTGTTACATCTAGAGCTGTCGTTGGTTCATCTGCAATCAATAATTTTGGATTGCATGCTAAGGCTATAGCTATTACAACTCTTTGTTTCATTCCACCAGAGAATTGATGAGGATAATCATTTAATCTATTCCCTGGGATTCCAACCAACTCTAACATTTCGCTTGCTTTTTCCATAGCATCTTTTGTGGATAATTTTTCATGAATTTGTATTACTTCTGCAATTTGATCTCCTACAGTTAATACTGGATTCAAAGATGTCATTGGATCTTGGAAAATCATACTTATCTGTCTTCCTCTTATTGCTCTCATATCTTCTTCTGAAATAGTTAATAAATTTCTTCCCTGAAAATTAATCTCACCAGATACAATTTTTCCAGGTGGATTTGGAACTAATCTCATTATTCCCAATGCTGTAGTCGTTTTTCCTGCACCTGTTTCTCCAACTAATCCTAATGTTTCTCCCTCTGCTAATTCTATCTCTAAATCTGTTACTGCCATAACTTTTTCATCATTTGCCTCATAATTTATAGATAAATTTTTTATATTTAATAGTTTTTCCATTTACGTCCATCTCCCCACTGTAATTATTGTTTTAATCTTGGATCTAATGCATCTCTTAGACCATCCCCTAAAAGATTTAAAGATAGTATTGTTATCATTATTGATACACCTGGAAATGTTGTTACCCACCATGCATATCTAAGATATTGTCTTCCTCCAGATAACATTGATCCCCATTCAGGAGCAGGGGGCTGAATTCCTAATCCAATGAAACTTAATCCCGCCGTTGATAATATAGCACCTGCAACACCTAATGTTCCTTGTACAATTACCGGGGCTAATGAATTTGGAATAATATGTCTGCATATTATTCTTGCATCATTTGCTCCAATTGCTCTTGCTGCTTCAATAAACTCTTGATCTCTTATTGATAATACTGAAGCTCTTACTATTCTAGCATATCTTGGAACAGATGATATACTTACTGCAATCATTAGATTTAAAAGATTTGGACCTAATGCTGATACAATAGCTATAGCAAGAAGTATACTAGGTACAGCTAAAAATATATCCATTATTCTCATTATTATATTATCTAATTTTCCACCATAATATCCTGCTACAGCTCCTAAGAAACCTCCAATTGCTATTGCTATACCTACTGCTAATATACCAACTTTTAAAGATACTCTAGCACCATGAACTAATCTAGCAAATATATCTCTTCCAAATTCATCAGTTCCTAACCAATGTTGTGCTGAAGGTGGTTTTAATCTCATTCTTAAATTTTGCTTAATTACAACTTGATCATAATTTGCAATTTGGTCTGCAAATATTGCAAGTAAAACTATTATCACTATTATTACTAAACCTAATAAGGCCATCTTATTTCTCTTTAAATTTTTCCATAATTCTGCCCATTGGCTTCTTTTTTTCCCCACATTTTCATTTTTCATAGTAGCCACTTTTATTCACCCCTTTATTTGTATTGCGATTTTATTCTTGGATCTACATAAGCGTATAGTATATCTACTGCTAAATTTACAACACTAAATGTAACTGCCAAGAAAATTACTGATGCTAAAACTGTTGGCGTGTCTTTTTGTCTAATGGCATCTACCATCATTCTTCCTACACCTGGCCACGAATAAACTGACTCAGTTAAAACAGCTCCACCTAAAAGTCCACCAAATTGTAGTCCTACTACTGTTATTACTGGAATTAAAGCATTTTTTAGAGCATGTTTATTTATAACAACTTTTTCTGCTACTCCTTTAGCTCTTGCTGTTCTTATATAGTCCTGTCTTATAACCTCTAACATAGAAGAACGAGTCATACGAGTAATTATGGCTGCTGATCCTACCCCTAAAGTTACAGATGGAAGTATCAAACTTTTTAATCCATCAAATCCTCCAGAAGGTAACCATCTCAAATTAACTGAGAATGTTAAAATTAACATTAATCCAAGCCAAAAAACGGGCATTGATACTCCTAATAAAGCTCCAATCATACTAACACTATCAATTAATGTATATTGTCTTGTTGCCGATATAATCCCTAGTGGGATTCCAATGCAAACAGCTATAATTATTCCTAAAACTGCTAATATCAATGTATTCGGGAATCTTGAAAAAATTTCTCCAAACACTTCTCTTCCTGTTGTATAAGATTGTCCAAAATTTCCTACTACTGCATTTTTTACAAATCTTAAATATTGAACAATAAAAGGGTCATTTAATCCCATCTCTAATCTTAATTGTGCTACAGCTTCTTTAGGAGCACTTTCTCCTAGGATCAGCTGAGCTGGATCTCCTGGTGTAAATGACATTATTGTAAATACTAAGAATGAAACTCCTAGTAATACAGGTATTAACAATAGTATTCTTTTTACTATATATTTGTACATTGTGTAGCCCCCTTTATTTGCTTTATACTAGAAAGGAAACCATTTAGGTTTCCTTTCTAAAATTTAAATATTTTACTTTGTCTTATAAGTTCCATAAACTTTATGGTGTCCTGCAGGATGCATTTTAAATCCTTGTACAGTTTTTTGTTCTCCAATATTTTGTGTTGGATAAACTAATGTTAATACCGGAACTTCCTCTTGTACTATATCTTGAATTTCATAGTAATAAGTTTTTCTCTCTTCTGGATTAACACTACTTCTTCCTTTTACTAATAATTCGTCAACTTTTGGATTTGAATAGAACGATCTATTACCTGCTCCACCTTTATTTGCAGAGTTAAATAGCGGATCTAATCCATAATCAGCATCTCCTGTTACAGAAACCCAACCTAGTATATATAAATCGTGATCTCCTCTAGCTGTTCCATCTAAAAATGCTCCCCACTCAAGAGTTTCAATTGTTACGTCAATTCCAACTTGTTTTAATTGATCTTGAGCAATAACAGCTATATCTCTTCTAATTGGATTATCATTTATCCATAACTTTAACTTTAACCCTTTATCATATCCTGCTTCTTTTAATAACTCTTTTGCTTTTTCTGGATTATACTCATATGCTTTTGCATCAGGGTTATATCCAAAAACTTTTGGTCCTATCGCTGAATTAGCTGTTTGAGCTGATCCTTGATATACTGCATCTGCTATATCTTGAGTATTTAAAGCATATGCTATTGCTTGTCTTACCTTTTTATCTTTTAAAGAATCTTTTTCCATATTAAATCCTAAATATGTTGTCGATAGAGATGGTTCTTCAATTAACTCTAGTCTTTCATTATCTCTAACCATATTTTTATCTACAGGATCAATATCAAAAGCTATATCTACCTCTCCTGTTTCTAATCCTATTGTTCTATTCGTTCCTTCAACAATACTTCTAAAGATAACCTTATCTGTTGGAGCCTTTCCTAAATAGTAATCTGGATTAACCTCTAATGTTATTCTATCTCCTGCTTGCCAATTAACAAACTTATATGGTCCTGTTCCTACAGGATGTTGTCCATAAGCTCCACCAGCTTTTTCCACGGCCTCTTTATTTAAAATTCCTGAAGCATTATGTGATAGGTGACTTAATAGTGGTCCAAAAGGAGTTGCTGTTTTTACCCTTACAGTATAGTCATCTACAACTTCTACTGAATCAACTGCTTTTATTATATGTGAAACCTGCGGTGACGCCTTCATTCTATCCAAAGAAAATTTAACATCATTTGCTGTTAATTCTTTTCCATTATGAAACTTTACACCTTTTCTTAATTTAAACTCTGTTGTTTTATCATCTACTTGACTCCAACTTTCAGCTAATCCAGGAACTATATTCATATTAGTATCCTGTTTTACTAAAGTATCATATATTTGTCCTGATACTTTTGCTGATGGCGCATCATTTGTTGCATGTATATCTAATGTTTTTGCATCTGCTCCATTAGCTATAACTAGGGTATTCTTATCAGCTCTTGCCTCTAAATTCAATCCTAAAAAAATTGCTAAAGTACTTAATAAAAGTATTTTTTTCTTCATTTTTCCCCCCTGCATTTCTATTTTATTTTTCAATAATTTAATATTGTTAATAAAATATAACCTTTTATATCGTACAAATCAAATTTATTTAATGAATACGTCCTATTTAAAAAATAAATTTTTTTTATTATTACTAAAAAAAGAAAA
>NZ_KI518221.1 GCF_000479045.1 Cetobacterium somerae ATCC BAA-474 | reverse complement strand
GATTACTAGGTTGTATAGCACTTGCGTTAAATGTAAAATAGGAGTTAATTCGATATCTTAAGCTATATTTATAAAAATTGCAAGTTTTTGTAATAAGATAATTTAGTTAAAGAAAAAATTGCTCTGAGAAAATTTCTTCTTAATAATAAAAGAGGATTTTCTCAGAGATTTTTGATAAATTTTAGAATAATTTTTCAGATTGTATATAAAATTTCAAGAAAACTTAGAAATCATAGTCCCATATATTTTTTTATAAGATTTAAATCGATATCTTTAATTTTTGAAATCTCTTTTATTTGATCATCAAGGATTATTTTAGGTGAGATATACTCACTTTTAGGATTTCCTATATAAATTCCACAAATAGTCGAAGAGGGAGTCATAGCAAAGTTTGAACTTAAACTTGCACCAGTTTCCTCGCCATTTATAATTTCAAAAATATCTTTTTTTATTGAATGATCAGGTAAACAAGGATAACCAATAGCTGGTCTAATATTAATATTCCAGTTATTTTTTGATATATATTCCTGTAAATATGAAGAAGCTCCCTCAATTATTGTATTAGCTAAAAGCTGTTCAAATATATTTTCCTCATTTAGTGGCTTTATAGATGCTACAAATGCTCCTACATAATCGTTTGTTTCTATATAGTCAGACAGAGATTCATTTGTATCTCCTTGGTTTCTTATAAGTGGAATTTTCCGATTATCAATATCTAGGGTGTCACTATTTTTTGTTGTAGAATATATTTTATAAACAGCTTTTACATGTATTTCCTTAAGTAACCAATAATCTAAAATACTGTAAGCTTCTTTTAAAATTTTTGATTCTTCTTGAGTTTTTTTAACTTTTAAAGTGGCTAAAAAAATACTCCAATCAATGTATGGAAGAATTTTATCAAGTGTGATTTTCATAGAAACTCTTTCTAAAAACTTTGGTTTAATTGGATTGTAGCTTACATATTTGGAATCGAGTCTAGCAATCTCTATATTTTTAGTTATTAAATTTTCTTTATTTTTAAAATACAAAGATCGTAACGTATCATATTCTTTCTTTGTTCTTTCTTTAAAAATATCAGATTCTTTATTAAGTAAAGAATTTAAAATTGGAACAGTAGATGAAGCGTCTGTAACATGAAAAACTTTATTTTTATATTTTGGTTCTAATTTAAGAGCAGTATGAAGTTTTGAAGTTGCAGCTCCACCAATTATTATAGGAATATTAATTTTATTTTTTTCAAAAAGTTCAAGAACTTCACCCATTTCACTTAAAGATGGAGTTATTAAACCACTCAATGTCACAATGTCTACATTATTTTTTATAGCTTCATGGTAAATACGTTCTTTTTCAACCATTACTCCTAAATCAATAATCTCATACCCATTACATTTTAATACAATTTTAGTGATATTTTTTCCAATATCATGAACATCTCCTTTAACAGTACACATTAAAATTTTTCCTCTGATACTTTTATATGTTTCATTTTGATTTATATATGGTGTTAGATATTTTACAGCTTTCTCCATGATAATAGCAGATTTAATAATTTGAGGTAGATAAAACTCTCCCTGTTCAAATTTATTGCCAACTTCAACTAATGCAGTCATGAGGATAGTTTGGATTATATCTAGAGGAGTGTATATTTCAAGAGCCTCTTTTAAATCAAACTCTAAATTATTGCTCTTTCCTTCTAATATTTTTATATGTAGTCTTTCTTCAACTTTTAGATTTTTCTTATCTTTAATCTTATTTTTTAAATTCTCATTATTTTCATCATTTAAATGAAGGGTTTTACAAAACTTTAAAATATCTTCAACAACTTCTTCACCTAAAATTAATCTATCAACTAAGTGAACTAATTCCACGGGAAATTTAATATTTTTTTCATTTGGATTTATAATCCCCATATTTAAACCATTTTTAATAGCCTCTTTTAAAAATTGTTTATGAATTAACTGTCTCAGTGGGTTATTGCCTCTAAAAGCAAAAGATACATTACTAATTCCACCACTTATTTTAACTCCTTTTAAATTTTCAGTTATCCATTTAGTTGCCTTGAAAAAATTGACAGCATGATATCTATCTTCCTTTAAGCCAGTTCCAATTGTTAAAATATTTGGATCAAAGATAAGATCTTTTTCGTTCCACCCATTTTTAATTAATAAATTATAAGATCTTTGACATATTTCAATTTTTCGTTCAAAATCAATTCCTTGCCCATTCTCATCAAATGCCATAATAACTAATGCAGCACTGAAGTTTTTAATGATCTCAGCTTTTTTTAAAAACTCTTTTTCTCCATCTTTTAAACTTATTGAGTTAACTATTGCTTTTCCAGATATATTTTTTAAAGCAGTTTTAATTACTTGAAAATTAGATGAATCAATCATAATAGGAACTTGAGATACAACTGAATCATTGCTCAAAGTTTTTAAAAATATTTCAAACTCCTTTTTTGAATCCAATAGTGCATCATCTAAGTTGATATCAATTATATCAGCTCCATTTTCTATTTGTTCTTTAGCAATTTCAATAGCTTCTTCATACTTTTTTTCCTCTATTAATCGTTTAAATTTTCTAGAACCTGCAACATTATTTCGTTCTCCAATTAGATAAAAATTTTTATTATCTTCTAATGGAAGGTTACCAGCTAAAAAGAACTTATTAATTTCCTTAAAATTAATTTCTCTAGGTAAATAATTTTTAGAGTAATCACTGATAAGTTTAATATGAGCTGGAGTAGTTCCGCAACATCCACCAATAATATTTATTTTCTTATTATCTATAAGTTTTTTTAGATATTCTAAAGTTATTTGAGGTTTTTCATCATATTCTCCATTTTCATTTGGTAGTCCTGCATTAGGGTATACAGATAATAATTTATCTGTATATGGATTTAAACTTTCAATTAGTGGAATTAAATCTTTTGCACCAAAAGAGCAGTTAAGTCCAAAAGATATAATACTATCTCTATCTAAAGAGGTTATTAATGATTTTATATCTTGTCCAGAAAGTATTTTCCCATTTTTATTAACAGTAGCAGATATCATTATGGGTATTTTTTTAGAATTCTCTTTGGCTACTTTCTCGCATGCTATAACTGCTGCTTTAGCATTTAAACCATCAAAAATAGTCTCTATTAAAAATAAATCTACACCTCCATCAACGAGTCCTCTGGCTTGAATCAAATAACTTTCAAATAGTTCATTAAAATCAATTTCACGATCTAAGATGCTCTTACTTGTAGAAATAGATGCACTTTTATTTGTAGGTCCTATAGAACCTGCAACTAAAATTTCTTTTTTAGAATTTTCAACCGCTTCTCTAGCTAATTTAGCACCAAGGAAGGATAAAAAATAAGATTCGTTTTCTAATCCATAATCTTTTAAAGAGATACTATTTGAATTGAAGGTATTTGTTTCAATAATATCAGCACCAGCTTCTATATATTTTTTATGAATATCTAAAATTATATCCTGTCTAGTTTTATTTAAAATTTCATGACATCCAATATATTTATAATTATTATCAGTGTAGTCTTTCTCAGATAAATGATAGTCTTGGATTACCGTTCCAGTAGCACCATCTAATATGTAAATCTTTTTTTTAGTTAACATAACTCCCCCTATCTAGTACCAAGCATTAGAATTTTTAATTTTATATAAATCACCTATAATTGATGTAGCTGTAGGTAATGCTCCAGCTCCTTTTCCAGAAAAGAATGTTTTTTCTAAATGTTTACCATAGCTTTCGATTCCATTATAAGCATCATTTACATTATATAGAGGATCATTTTTATCTATAAGAACTGGTTTTACAACTATTTTAATAGCTTCATCTTCTTTAGTAGCTTCACCAATTAATTTGTATCTCTTTCCAGAAGTTTTAGCAATTTTAATATCTTTATCTGTGATAAAATCTATTCCTTTAATTGATATTTTTTCAAAGTCTATAAACTCATCCCAAATTAAATAGGAAAGTAAACTTATTTTGTGAGCAGTATCTATTCCTTTTACATCAAAAGTGGAATCTAATTCGGCATATCCTTCTTTTTGAGCTGTTTTAAGAGCATCTTTATAACTATATCCCTCTTCCATTTTACTTAAAATATAGTTTGATGTTCCATTTAAAATTCCTCTTATTTGTTTTATTCCACCAGAAAAAACTCCTTCATAGATAGATGAAGCAATTGGGGTTCCACCAGCTATAGCTCCTTCAAAAAATATTTTTACTTTATTTTCTTTTGCTAATTTAAAGACTTCTTTACCTTTGGTAGCCAAAAGATATTTATTTGCAGTTATTAAATTTTTTTTATTTTTTAAAGTATCTTTAGCGATCTCAAAAGCAACTGTATTTCCTCCAATAAGCTCTATTACAGTCTCAACAGAATCATCTTTTAAAATTTTTTTATAATCTTTAGTAAAGTTATAATCTCCAATATCATTTATATTTTCTTTCAAATCACATATCCAAGATATTTCAATACTTTCGCCAATTCTTTTTTCAATGTTCTCTTTTTCTTTATTTAAAAGTTCAAGAACGCCCTTACCAATAGTTCCAATTCCTATAATTGCAATTTTCATCTGTTACCTCCTATAAAATTTATCCAATTTTTATAAAATTCATCTCTATGATTTTCCCAACTAAAAATAGGTTCGTTATTTGGATTATCTTCTTTAAAGTAGTTTTGAGGAATACTTTTTCCATCTCTTTCAAATTCGAATTTTAGTCGTTCTTTTTGGTATTCACTGTGTCCAAATATAAATATATCCTTATAATCTTTGCTTGTGCACATATAAATACCAGCCTCCTTAGATTCTCCCAAAATAATAAGTTCAGCTTTTTGTATGCACTCTTTTCGATTAGATGTACTTCTAGAATGAGGAGCTTGAAACTTATTTTTTATAAAAGGATTATCAGTTTTAATAGTATGTTCATAGACTCCAAAAAGTTTATTCTTTAACTCATATTTTTCTATTCCAAATTTTGAATACAATGCCCCTTGAGCTCCCCAACAGATATAGATGGTTGGTAACAAATTAGTTTTAAAAAAATTATCTATTTCTTTCCAAAAATCAACATCTTTAAAGTCATATTTTTCTATGGGAGCTCCAGTTACAATAAAGCCATTAAACTTTTCTTTCCTTATCTCATTTAAAGGAATATAATTTTGTTTAATATAATTGAAAGAGGTATTTTTATATATATGTGTAATAGGATAGATATACTTTAACTCAATATTTTTATTTATTTTTTGAAAAATTGTAGAAAATTGTGACTCAACTTCTGTTTTTATTGGCATTAGATTTATGATTCCTATTTTTATCTTAATTCACCTCCTGTAGATGTTCTTTCACATATTTAATCCTTCTCATAATCTCAGTCACAACATCAACTTTATTCATAGTATAAATATGAATTCCAGGAACTCCTGAAGATAAGAGGTCTATTATTTGTTCAACAGCATAGGCTATTCCAGCTTCTTTTAAAGCTTCAGGATTATTCTCATATCTCGTTAGTATTTTTTGGAATTTTGGTGGAATAGTTGATCCACATAGCTCAGTTATTTTATTTATTTGTTTTGCATTAGTCACAGGAATTATTCCAGGAATTAAAGGGATATTAATTCCTAACTTATCACATTTATTTTTAAAATCGTAGAAGTAGTTATTATCAAAAAAGATTTGTGATATTAGAAAATCTGCACCTTCTTTTACCTTTTCTTTTAAATAAAATAAATCTAAAAGATCATTAGTTTCTTGATGTCCTTCAGGATAAAATGCAGCCCCTACACAGAACTCCTTTTCTTTTTTAATTTTCTCAATTAATTTACTAGCATATTTAAAATCACCTTTAATTTCACTATTATCTTTTGGAAAATCTCCTCTTAGAGCTAGAATGTTTTCAACATTATTTTTTTTTAATTTTTTTAGAATATCTTCAATCTCATTATTTTTAGCACCAAAACATGTTAGATGAGATAAAGGTTCTATTCCATAGACTTTTTTTATTCTAGAAGCTATTTCAACAGTTCTTCCTCTTATAGTACCTCCAGCTCCATAAGTGACACTTATAAAATCAGGTTTTAGTTTTGCAAGTTCATCAATTGTTTCATAAACTGATTCAATTGGATATTTCTCATTTGGTGGAAAAATTTCAAAAGATATAACTGGTTTTTTTATTTTATATAAGTTTTTAATTTTCATAAAATCCATCTCCTATTTAGTAATTTCAATAGCATTTTTTAAATCTTCAATTAAATCATAGATATTTTCTAATCCAATAGATATTCTTATTGTTTCGGGTTTTATTCCACAACTTTCTAATTCTGAATCGTTTAATTGGCCATGAGTTGTTGATGCAGGATGGATTATTAAAGATTTAGCATCAGCTACATTTGCAAGGTGTGAAAAAAGCTGTAGAGAATCTATAAATTTCTTTCCACGCTTTCGACCTCCTTTTAATCCAAAAGTAAAGATTGATGTTGCTCCTTTTTTTAAATATTTTTCTACTAACTCTTTTTCTATATTTTCCTGAAATTTAGGATAACTAATCCATTCAACCTCATTATTTTTAAATAAAAATTCAGCTATTTTTTCTGCATTTGCTACGTGTCTTTCCATTCTTAAAGAGAGAGTCTCGATTCCTTGAAGTATTAAAAAAGAATTAAAAGGGGATAGAGCAGCTCCAGTATCTCTCAAAGTTTTAACTCTAGCTTTTGTTATGAAAGCTTTTTCATTTAAATCAGAATATTTTAATCCATGATATCCATTATCAGGAGTATTAAAAGTTTCGAATTTAGAATCTTTCCAGTTAAAATTACCACTATCTACTATCAATCCAGCTATTGATGTACCGTGTCCACCTAAAAATTTTGTAGCTGAGTAAACAACTATATCAGCACCGAATTCAAAAGGTTTTATTAAATATGGAGTTGCAAATGTGTTATCTACAACCACCGGAATGTTATGTTTATGAGCTATAGAACAGATTTTTTCAATATCAACAACATCACCACTTGGATTTCCGAGACTTTCTATAAAAATTATTTTTGTTTTTGAAGTTATTAAGTTTTCTAATTGGTTTAAATCTTTTGGATTAAAAAATTTAGTATGAATTCCATAATCAATAATAGTATTAGTTAAAAAATTATACGTTCCACCATAAATATTGTTTGCTGAAAGGATTTCATCACCACATTTTGCAATTGTTAAAAATGTATACGCTACAGCAGCAGCACCAGAGGCTACTCCCAAAGCTCCTATTCCACCTTCTAAAAGAGAGATTCTTTCTTCTAAAACTTGTGTTGTTGGATTTCCTAATCGAGTATAGATATTTCCATTTTCTTTTAAAGAAAATAAATTAGCAGCATGGTCACTACTTTTGAAAACGTATGAAGATGTTTGATAGATTGGAACTGCTCTTGAACCTGTTTCTGAATCTGGATATTGTCCACCGTGTAATTGAATTGTTTCAAATTTATAACTCATAGTTAATCCTCCCTTTTGTAAAAAAGATATAGAAATAAAAAAAGCTTGAGAGATAATATCTCCCAAGCTATATTTAAAAGCTCTATATCTTTGGGAGATCTCATTTAAGCAAATCAAAATGAGTTCGTCCCAAAATTAAAAAATTAATTTTTGGTACCAACTCCCAAAGGCATCATATTCATCATTGTAGTTTTTATTATTTTATCAAACATATCAACCACTCCTGTAAAATATTTTTTATACTATAGCATAAATAAAAAAAAAATTCAAATTTTTTCTGAAATTATTTTTATTGATAGAAGGTTAGTAAAAAATAATTTGACAAATAGATAAATCATGAGGTATCCTTGTTTTAAGGAACACGTGTTCCCTAAAATGTTAAACATTAAAGGAGATTGATATGTTAGATAGTGTTGAAATTGCAAAGCTTGCTGGAGTATCTAGAAGTACCGTATCTAAAGTTTTAAATAATTATCCAAAAATAAGCGCTGAAACAAGAGAGAAGGTTTTAGAAATAGTAAAAAAATATAATTATGTACCTAACTCCAATGCTCAAGCTTTAGCTGGAAAGATAAACAGTGTTATTGGAATTTTTATATATGAAAAAAATTATGAAAAGAGTATTAAAAATAATCAAGGGAAAAATTTCGTATATTTTACTGATTTTATAGATGCTTGTATAAAAGAGGCTTTTTTATATAAACATCAAGTTCTTGTAGATATAATTGAAGATGAAATAGGAGAAATGAGAATTGAAAATTTTTTTAGAAATGGAAGTATAGCTGGAGGAATTTTTATAGGTTTAAATCAAGAAAGTAATTTAATTAAGCATTTAATGGAAAAAGATTACAAATTAGCATTAATAGATTATAGAAAAGATTTAGAAGGACACAAAAAAAATAACTGTACTTTTTTAATAAATGTAATGGATTATGAAGGATCGTATGAAATTACAAAACGATTAATTGATTTAGGTTGTACAAAAATTCTTTATATATCTGGAGATGAAAAAAAATTAACAGGATCAGAAAGAAAAAGAGGATATATTCAATGCTTAAAAGATAATGGTATTCCATTAAGAGATGAACTAATTATATCAAGTAATTTTAAAAAAGATGACTCATATTTAAAAATACAAGAGTTTTTGGAGAAAAATATTAAAATTGATGCAGTAATTTCAGCAAATGATACAATGGCATATAGTTTTTTAGATGTAATTAAAGATTTAGGATTAAAAGAAAAATTTAAAAATACTCAAATTTGGGGTTATGATAATTTAAAATATAGTTTTATTCAAGGAATAAAGACAGTTGCTCCTGATTTTAATAAAGGAGCAGTGGAAGCAATTAAATCATTAATTATACCTGAGTATGCAGCAGAAAATCCTTCAAAAATAGATGTTAAGCTAATAGAAAAATTAGAAGATTATTTAAATTCATAAAAATAAAAAATTAAGGGGTGTTGATTTATGAGATTTTTTAAAGGACTATCAATTTTAACGTTACTTTTAGTATTGTTTGGATGTGGAGAAAAAGAAAAAGAAAATGTATTGAAGGTATGGGCATGGGATCCAAATTTTAATATTAAATCTATTGAACTTGCTAAAGAAAGTTATAATAAAAAAAATCCAGATAATCAAGTAGAACTTGAAGTTGTAGAGATGTCTAGGCTAGATTTAGAACAAAAACTTATAACAGTTTTGTCGACTGGAGATAAAAGTACTTATCCAGATATACTTTTGTTAGGTGATAGAAATGCACCGATGATTCTAAATACGTATAATGAAGCTTTTACAGAGTTACAAGATATAATAAATTATGATAATTTTGCACAATATAAAGTTGGTGGTATGACTATAAAAGATAAAATATATGGAGTTCCATTTGATACAGGTGTAACAGGAATTTATTATAGAAAAGATATATTAGAGAAAGCAGGGTACACAGAAAAAGATCTAGAAAATATAACTTGGAATAAATTTGTTGAAATAGGAAAAAATGTAAAGGAAAAAACAAATATAGATATGATTACATTTGTTCCTAATGAAATGACTACATTTGAAACTATTTTACAATCTCAAGGATCGAATTACTTTAAAAAAGATGGTTCTATAAATCTTATTGGAAATGAAGCAGCTAAAGAAAGCTTAATAGTTATAAAAAATATGCTAGATAATAAAATAGTGAAACAAGCTATAGACTGGACAACTTTTATAGGGGCTGTAAACGGAGGAACTGCTGCATCTTCAGTAAGTGGATCTTGGTTTACGGCAACTGTTATGTCTGTTCCTGAGCAAAGTGGATTGTGGAGAATTGCACCAACACCAAGAACGGATAATGGATTTGGATTAAATAGCTCTAATGAAGGTGGAGCTAGTTGGTATGTTATGAATACAAATAAAAAGAATTTAGCTAAAAAATTTTTATCTGAAACTCTAGGTTCAGATATAGAGTTATATCAAACTTTATTAAAAGAAGCTGGAGTTGTGGGAACGTACATTCCTGCTGGTGAAGGAGAAGTCTATGCTACGGGTGTAGAATTCTTCGGTGGTCAAAAGATATATCAAGATTTTATTAAATGGATGAGTTTAGTTCCAAATGTTGAATACGGTAGATATTATGGAGAAGTATCATCAAATATAATGATGTTATTACCAGATTATTATAGTGGAAAAATTTCAGAAGATGAATTATTAGAAAAAGCACAAGAAAAAACACAGCAACTGATAAGTAAATAGGAGGAATTCTTTTGAATATAAAAAATAGAGAAAATAAAATAGGATGGAATATGCTAATAGTACTTCTAATTTTATGGGGACTATTTACTGTAATTCCTGTTATTTGGTCTTTTGGTTTAACATTTTTTTCTTACAGAGGAAATTTATCTAAATTTGTTGGAATAGGAAATTATATAAGCATATTTAGTGATAAATTATTTCTAAAGGCTTTTAGTAATACATTGTTTTATTTAATTATTCAAGTTCCTATAATGCTATTATTGGCAATGGTTATTGCGGCACTATTAAATAATAGTTCTCTAAAAGGAAGAGGAATATATAGAACAATTATATTTTTACCGTGTGTGACATCACTAATAACTTATTCAGTATTGTTCAAAATGATGTTAGCCCCAGATGGAATAGTAAATAAAATTTTGATTAATTTACATATAATAGGAGAGCCTACAAATTGGTTAGGAGACCCATTTTGGGCTAAAATAGTAGTTATATTTGCTTTAGTTTGGAGATGGACAGGTTATAATATGATATTTTATTTGGCAGCTATGCAAAATATACCTGGTGAAATTTATGAAGCTGCAACTGTTGATGGTGCTTCAAAATTTAAACAATTTTTTAGTATAACTATTCCGCTTATGAAACCAATAATAATATTTACATCAATTACTTCAACAATTGGAACACTACAATTATTTGATGAAACAATGGTATTAACTAAAGGTGGACCAGGAGATGCTACTATAACTTTATCACAACTTGTTTATAAGACTCTTTTTGAATATAGTCCAAATCAGGGTTATGCATCAACTATAGCTGTATTCATTGTTTTAGCAGCAGTTTTATTGGCACTACTTCAATTTAAAATAACTAAGGAGGAGTCAAATGAAAATTAAAAATTTAGTCTCACATATTTTTTTAATTATTTGTTCTATATTTACTCTTTTTCCTTTTTTATGGCTTATAATAGGAGCGACTAATAGCTCTAGCCAGATTACTATAGGAAAAATGAGTATCGGTACAAATTTTTTAATAAATTTTTCTTCAGCCATTAAAAAGGCAAATGTCTTACTAGGATTAAAAAACAGTTTAGTAATAGCGTTATCTATTACAATATTAGTTTTAATAATATCATCTTTAGCAGGATATTCTTTGGTTATTTTTCCAGATTCAAAAAGAGATTTTATATTTAAAGTAATGTTATTTTCGATGATGATACCTTTTGCAGGTCAACTAATACCTTTATTTAAAATTTTTACTAAAATTGGATTATTGAATACGTACTTAGCTGCAATTTTACCGAGTATATCAAGTGTTTATTTAGCATTCTTTTTTAAGCAATCTTTTAAAGCTTTTCCTAGAGAATTAATTGAAGCTTCCAGGTTGGATGGACTCTCAGAATTTGGAATATTTTTAAAAATTGTTTTTCCTGTTATGAAAAGTACATATGCAGCGGCAGGTATAGTGGCGTTTATGGGAGCTTGGAATAGTTATATGTGGCCATTAATAGTTTTACAGTCAAATAAGAAAATGACATTACCAATGATGGCAGCTTCTATATCAAATGGATATTCTCCAGATTATGGTGCTCTTATGGTGATACTTATTATAGCAACATTACCAATGATAATAGTATTTTTTACATTACAAAGACATTTTGTTCAAGGTATGACAGGTTCTATAAAATAAGGAGGAGTAATGACTAATAAAATTTTGTACGGTGGAGACTATAATCCTGAACAATGGTTAGATTATCCAGAAATACTAAAACAAGATATAGAATTAATGAAAGAAGCTAAGATAAATACTATAACGTTAGGAATGTTTTCTTGGTCAAAATTAGAACCAAAAGAAGGAGTATTTAATTTTGATTGGCTAGAAGATATAATAAAAAAACTTTCTGAAAATAAGATTAATATAATTTTAGGAACTCCATCTGGAGCTAAACCAACTTGGTTAGGAAATAAATATGAAGAAGTTCGAGTCGTTAGAAATGATGGTATTAGAGAATTACAAGGAAATAGGCATAATTTTTGTACAAATTCACCAATATACAGAGAGAAAATATCGATAATAAATACAAAGTTAGCACAAATATCTTTAAAATATAAGAATATAATTTTATGGCATATATCAAATGAATTTGGAGCAGATTGTCATTGTGAGTTATGTCAGCAAAAATTTAGAGAATGGTTAAAAGAAAAATATGAAAATATTGAAAATTTAAATAAAATGTGGTGGACAACTTTTTGGTCTCATTCGTATGAAAATTTCGATGAAATTCATACTCCAATGACTATAGGAGAGATGAGTATTACAGCTTTAGATATAAATTATCGTCAATTTATGGTAAAAAATTACATTGATTTTTTTAATTTTGAAAAGAAATGTATAAAAAGTATAACAAATCATTTACCATTTACTACAAATTATCATGGAACAGGAAATAATAATATGAATTACAGAGAATTTTCAAAACATGTAGATATAATCAGTTATGATTCTTATCCAGAATGGATGATTAAAAATAATTTAGATGTAGCTTTTGAAACTGCATTTAATTTTGATTTAATGAGATCAACTGATTTAAATAAACCTTTTATGTTAATGGAATCTTCGCCATCTTCAACAAATTGGCAAAGTTATTCGAAATTAAAACCTAATAATTTATTATCACTAGCTTCTCTTCAAAGTATAGCTCACTCAAGTTTAAGTGTTCTTTATTTTCAAATTAGACAAAGTAGAGGTTCTGCAGAAAAATTTCATGGTGCAATTATAGATCATAGTGGAAAATCAAATCATAGAGTTTTTAAAGAGGTTAAAAAATTAGGAGAAACTTTAGAAAAATTAGATTATAAATTAACTAATGTAGAAACAAAAGTTGCAATATATTATAGCTGGATAAATAAATATGCCCTAGAAAGAACTCAAGGACCTAGGAATGAAGGTATGGACTATTATGAGAACGTACTGAAAGTTTATAAATCTTTAAAATCAATGGGAGTGAATATTGATATAGTTTTTGAAGATAGTAAATTAGATAAGTATAAACTAGTTATAATTCCAATGATGTATGTATTAGAAAAAGAATTAGCAGAAGAGATTAAAAAATTTGTAAATGATGGCGGGACCATTGTAACAACAGCTCCTGTTGGATATGTAAATAATGATGATCTTTGTCATTTAGGAGGATTTCCAGGTTACTTAAAAGAAGTTTTAGGAATAAATATTGATGAAATTGATGCTCTAACAAATGAGGAAAAAGGAGAGATTAGTTATAAAGATAAACTTTATTTTTCTAAGTATTTTAATGAAATGATAACCTTATGTAATGCTAATGCTTTAGGTACGCACAACAAGTTTTTCTATAAAGGACAAGCAGCAATTTCAAAAAATAATTACGGTTTAGGGAGTGCTTATCACATTGGAACTCTTTTAGAAGTAGATGGATTATCTGATCTATTTGAAGATATATTTAAAGATCTTCAAATAGAAAAAGCAATTGATAATAAAAACTTAATTTATAATAGCTATTTAAATAGACATTATATATTTAATTTTACAGATAAATTAGAGACTTTTAAATTTAATAATGAAAATTATGTTTTAGAACCATTAAATTATATT
>NZ_KI518220.1 GCF_000479045.1 Cetobacterium somerae ATCC BAA-474 | reverse complement strand
GCAAAAAAAAATTAAAAGTACCCACAAAAAAGTAAGTACTATCCAATTTCTAAAAAGCAAATTATAATAAAATATTATTTTAGTTATAGGAGGTTATTTTTATGAAAAAAGCTTTATTAATTATTGATTTACAAAATGATTATTTTCCACAAGGTAAATTTCCCCTTTGGAATACAGAAGTTACTTTAAACAATATTCTAGAAGCTATCAAAATATGTAAAGATAAAAATTATCAGATAGTTCATATTCAACATATTGCTGATCCTAATTTAGGTTTAGCACCATTTTTCATTAAAGATTCAGAGGGAGTTCAAATAGTTCCTGAAATATTAGAGGCTGCACCTAATGCTCCTATAGTTATAAAAACATATGCTGACGGATTTGTAAAAACTAATTTAAATGAAGTTCTAGAAAAGTTAGATGTAGATGAGCTTTTAGTTTGTGGAATGATGACACAAAATTGTGTTACTCATACATCTATTTCAAACAAAAAAACTAAAAATTATAAAACATCTATTTTAATGGATGCATGCACATCTGTATCAGAGCCAATTCATTTAATTGGTTTAGCTGCTACTTTAACTTGGGATGTTTCTTTAATTTCATA
>NZ_KI518219.1 GCF_000479045.1 Cetobacterium somerae ATCC BAA-474 | reverse complement strand
CCCTCGTCACTCCCGCCATTAAAGAACTTAAAAGATGTAGAGATACATCTTTTTTTATTTTTTATTAGGAAATATAAAATAATTTAGTATATCTAGAACATGGAGGTGTTTTAGATGTTAGTGAAAAGAGATAAAAATAATTTTTTTTATTTAAGAGTAATCTCTATTTTATTAAGTTCTATTTTATTTTTTAGTTGTTCAAGTTCACCTAAAGTAGAGAAAAATTTTGATTTTTCAATAGACAGGTATTTGGGAAAATGGTATGAGATAAAACGATTTAATCATGGATTTGAAAGAGGACTAAAAGAAGTAACAGCAAACTATGAGTTAGAAAAAAATGGGAAAATATCTGTTATTAATAGAGGTATAGATTCTAAAAATAAAGAAAGTATATTTTATGCAACGGCTAAACAAACAGATATTCCAAACTTCTTAAAAGTATACCCTAACGCATTTCCTATAATAGGAGCTCAATATAATGTAGCATGGATAAGTGTTGATTATAAATATGCTATAGTAACAAGCTCATCATATAAATATTTATGGTTTTTATCAAGAGAGAAAAGTATTCCTTTAAATATTTACAATGAGATGATTCAAAAAGCTGAAGCATTAGGCTTTAAAACAGAGAATTTAATAGATGGGCAATAATAAAATAAATATGAAAGAGGTAGGGTATGAAAAAAATAATTTTAGCAGTTGCAATATTAGGACTTGTGGGATGTTCTAATAGTAAAAAAGTGGAAACAAATAGCTCTCCTAAAATGGTTGGAGCATATGGAAGTAGTAAAATGGATGCTATGGGAGAGATTGCTTTAAATAAATTAGTTCAAGAGAAAAAACTTGGAAAAAATTATAAATTAATAGAGTATCAAAAGCAGATTGTAGCTGGTATAAATCATAAATTTATATTAGAAATCAATGGGAAATTACAGCAGTTTGTTGTATATGAATCTTTAAATGGTAAGTTTACTGTAAAATAAAAAAAGCCTCTTAGATTTAGTTCTAAGAGGCTTTTTAATTCTATTTAGTCCAAGAATCTATGGCAGCTTTAACAGATCTATTCATCTCTTTCATAAAGCTAGAAGTTATTTTTCTTTTATACATGTGGATAGCTTCGTTGTGACATCCAGGAAGGAAATTAGGTTTTGAAATTTTGTTTCTTTCAATCTCCATAGCTTTAAACTCTTTGCTTTCAATATGTCTATAGCTATTTTCAAAAACAATCATTTCTTTAGGGTATCTAGGTGGTTGAGGTCGATTTTTTTGCTGCTCAGTTGGATATCCAAAACAGATAAGAGTAACTGGGAAAGTATATTTTGGAAGATTAAACATATCCTTATGAATTTCAAAATTTTCCATAATATCACCAATATAGCAACTTCCAATACCTAACATTTCAGCAGAGGTAACAGCTGTTTGTGCAGCAATTAGTGCATCGTTAATAGCAAGTAGCAAATCCCCTTCACCAGGGTGATACATTTCAAGACTGTTTTCTTTATTGTACTCGTCTACTCCAGAAGTTTTTAAATAGTCCATCCATCTTTGAAAATCTGCTAAAAATAATAAAAGATATGGAGCTTTACTAATCATAGGTTGGTTATCACAAGTTTCAACTAACCTATTTTTTAAATTTTCATCTGTAACTTCAATGATAGAGTACATCATCATATTTCCAGCAGTTGGAGCTCTTAGAGTTGATTCAATAATTGCATTTTTAATCTCTTCAGAGATTTTATCATCGCTATAAGCTCTAACAGATTTTCGATTCATTAATACATCAAGATTTTTTAATAAACTATTCATTTAACTCCCCCTTGATAAATATTATTTTTAAAAGTTTAAAGAATAGTATCATAAAAGAGTGTCCTTGTCTATTTTCTTTTATTGAATTTTAAAGGATTTGTGAAATATTTATAGTAACATGTGGATATATATACTTATACAAAAATTTAAGAGGTGAGTTGTTATGAAAAATGAAAAAATTAGAGTGGTTCAGTATGGGTGTGGTAAGATGTCTAAGTATATTTTGAGATATTTATATGAGAAAGGTGCTGAAATTGTAGGTGCAATAGACTCAAATCCAGCTTTAGAAGGAGTAGATGTTGGTGAATATGCTGGATTAGGATTTAAATTAAGTGTAAAAATAAGTAATGATGCTGATAAAGTTTTAGATGAAACAGATCCAAACATAGCAATAGTAACAACTTTTAGCTTTATAAAGGATTGTTATGAGCAGTTTGAAAAATGTTTGTTAAGAGGAATAAATGTGGTAACAACTTGTGAAGAGGCTATATATCCTTGGACAACAGCATCAGCTTTAACTAATAAATTAGATGTGTTAGCTAAAGAGAATGGATGTACAATAACTGGTTCAGGAATGCAAGACCTTTATTGGATAAATATGGTAGCGTTAGTTGCAAGTGGAGTTCATGATATAAAGAAAATAACAGGGGCTGTCAGTTATAATGTTGAGGATTATGGTTTAGCTTTGGCTAAAGCTCATGGAGCTGGATTTACAAAAGAGGAGTTTGAAAAAAGCTTAGCTCATCCAGAATCTTTAGAGCCAAGCTATGTTTGGAATTCCAATGAAGCTCTTTGTAACTTAATGGGATGGACTATTAAGAGTCAAACTCAAAAATGTGTTCCATACTTCCACGAAAAAGAGATTTATTCAAAAACTTTAGATAAAACAATAGAGGTTGGAATGTGTATAGGAATGAGTGCTGTTGTGACAACTGAAACATTCCAAGGACCAATAATAGAAACACAATGTATAGGAAAGGTTTATGGACCTGAAGATGGAGATATGTGTGATTGGAAAATTATAGGTGAGCCAGATACAGAGTTTTATGTGAAAAAACCAGCAACAGTTGAGCATACTTGTGCAACTATTGTAAATAGAATTCCAAGCATAATAAATGCTCCAGCAGGATATTTAACTGTAGATAAATTAGAAAATCCAGTTTATTTAAGTGGTCCTATTAGTTATTATAAAAAATAAAGAAAGTACCCTTGAAGAATTTTTATCTTCAAGGGTACTTTTATTTTAATTCTTTAATGTTTTTATTAAGATAGTTTTTAATCATTTCCACTTTTTCTTTTCTATTCATCAAAGTATAGTAAGTAAGCCAGTCATTTACTGATTGTAAAGGAATAGAGATGTTCTCTAAACAAAAATATTCTACAATACTGTGCTTTTCAAGTGGAAAATAATGGTCACAATTATTGTTTACTATAATAAATCCACTGATAATATCAAAATCTATACCATCAACATTAAATTCTAAAAAGCATTTAGATTTATATTGAAGATTAGGATTCTTAGCATATTCTTTTCCAAGAGATAAAAATATATTTTTAGTTTTTTCAATATCATTTTCAGCTACCATAAGATCAATATCATTAAATTTATCAGTAATCCCTTTAAGGTATAATAATAGAGAGGCTCCAACAGCCCAAGTGATATTATTTTCATTTAATATTTTAGCAACTTTTAAAAAAGTAGCAATTTTTATTTCATTAGTCATAAATTTATTTCACCTCTTATATGAAAAATGTCTATTTCTTAAAATAGATTTTAACATTAATTATAGTAATAAGCAAATTTGATTGAGATAGAACTATTTCTAATCTTGTTATCTATAACTACATAAGGTATACTAAGTAAAAAGAGATGAAAATAGGAGTGAAGATGAAGACAATATATTATTTTTCAGGAACAGGGAATACATTATATTTAGGAAAATATTTAAAAGAAAATTGTTCGTACAATTTAGTGAATATATCAGCAGTAAAAGATGAAAAAGTAATATTAAATGGAGAGATAGGTTTTTTATTTCCAATATATGCAATGGGAATTCCAAAAATAGTGGAGGAGTTTCTAAAAAAAGTTGAAATTGAAAAAGTAGATTATTTATTTGCAGTTGCAACTTGTGGTGGAAGTGGTTATGGAATACCATTTAATCAAGTTAATAATATTTTATCAGAGAAAGGAAGAGTGTTAGACTACTCTGAGTATTGCCATATGCCAGACAATTATTTAAAATTATTTAAGGCTATGCCAGAAGATAAAGCTAAAATTGATATTGAATCATCTAAAGGTAAGATGAAAACAATTTGTGATGATATATTAAAAGGAAAAAAATCTTCAGCGAATAGTAATATCTTTTTGTATCCAATATTTTTATTGATTTATAAGTTTTGGAGACTTGGATTAAAAACAGTTTCTAAAAAGTTTAAACTGAATGATGAAAGATGTATAAGTTGTGGAATATGTAAAGATGTTTGTCCTGTTGAAAATATAGAACTAGTTGATGGGAAACCTGTTTGGGATAAAAATTGTGAAGATTGCTTAGCATGTGCAAATCTATGTCCAACTGTTGCTATATCTTGTGGTGGTAAAAGTAAGTATGACAATAGGTATAAAAATCCTTATATTGGGGTTAATGAGTTGAAAAAATAAAGGTTTATTATAATGCAATAGTTGTAAAAAAAGATTAAAAGTGCTTAAAATATAGAGTATTTATATGAAAATATTGTAATTTAAGTATAGTAATGGCCGATTACTATTTTATAGACAAAAGTATATAAAAATGACACTCTAATATGAGTTTTAAGGCGTTCGTCTAAAATTACCCTAATTAGTAGTAGTAGGGTAAAAAAATGTCATATAACAAGTTGTAGATATTCATATAAAGCCTTGAAAACATTGTATTACAAAGGGGTTTTAAGGTGAAAAATAAGGTGATAAGAACTAAAAAAAGAGAAGATTTTTCTTCTCTTTTTTTGTTTAAATACCACACTCTTGGATCTTCTCTTTAAGCTCAGGTATCGTATTACAATAAAATAGTATATTTTCATAAGTTAAAGGTGTCATAATCTCTTCAGAAAGATGATTCTTAACTTCTGCTTCTGATGAGCAATTAAGAATATAGTCATATTTTGCCCAACCGTGATTTGTGATTCCAATGATAAACTCTTCCTCTATATCCCAAGTTCCCCCATGAGTTGTTCGAGTACTTACTTCTCTTCTATAAAAAGGAAGTATCTTTTTTCCAAAATGATCAAAAACTTTAGGAATTTCGCTATTAGAAAGATTTTCAGAAATAGTTTTAATTTTTTTTAACATAATTTATTATTCCCTCCCCCGGTAAGTGTTATAAATATTTTAACATAAAAAAAAGGGTTTTTCTATAATTTAGGAAGAAAAATAGTTGTTTTTTGATACAATTTTTAAAACATATCTTAAAAATGTACACAATTTAAAGTGAGGAAGATTATACGGTAGAATATCATTAGAAAAGGTTATGTCTTATTATAGGAAGAGGTAGAAATTAATCCAATTTTTTTTATTTTTAATAAATCAAAGCTGTAATTATCAAAAATAGAAAGAGAGTTTTAACATTTATTGTCGGAATAATCCACTTAAAATAGGCATATTTTAGAAATTTTATGAAAAAAACTTGAAAATATTAGTAATCAATATATTTTGTATAGTCTTACTCTCATTTATTAAATTAATATATATTTAAATA
>NZ_KI518218.1 GCF_000479045.1 Cetobacterium somerae ATCC BAA-474 | reverse complement strand
TTTAGAATTTACACAAAATTTGAAGAAGACTCTACTTCTAATTTAATAGTGAAAAATTCTTATATGTTGATATTTTTATTTTTTCTTCGGGTAACCATGGAATATAAATAAAATCTATTTTAGGATATTGTAACATTAAATTTTCTAAATATTGAAACGTTATAAAAGAAGCAATAATAATTTGTGAAGTTTGAATATTATTATTTTTACTTTTAAAAGATATTAGATTTAATATTTTTTTTTGATTTTCATATTGAACTTGAATAACTTTCTTTTTCTTTAAACTATTTGTAATATCCATTCCAAGAACATCACTTATAATTCCATCAACTTGATCTAATAGTTCAACAGCAATTGTTATATTATCATAATTAGTAATACTATAGTGTATTGCTTTTTCAAATGAAGATTTAAATGAGTCAGATACAATAAATTTATTCATGTATTCCTCCGAAATTCAAAATTAATTTTTTAATTTGATTTTTTTTTTTTGAAATTTTAATATTATTAGATTTCTCGTTTTCTCTTGAAGTTTTAGTATTTTTATTATGACTGCAAAAATGAAAATCATTAAGTTTAATTTCTATAAACTCTTCTTTTTGATTAATATTTTGATTAATGTTTTTTTCTATAATTTTTTTACTTGAACGAAGAATTTTTTGATATTCATTAGATTCAAAATAAATTATTTTATCATTCATTTTTTATCACTCCTTACTTAAAAAATTAAAATATATTCATTGGTAGACTCTATTTCTTTAAAGCCAAAATGTTTATAAAATTTTGCTATATCTTGATTTAACGGAGTTAAAATAATTCCACTTATACAGTTATATTTTTTACTTAATTGAGAAATATTATTTATAATATATGTAAAAACGGCTGTTCCTATTTTTTGCCTTTGGTAAGTTTGGCTTATTGCAAAATAATCTATATTCACAAACGTTTGAATTTCATTTTCGTATCCTCTTCTATTAAAATTAATATTTTGAAAATAAAAAGAAAAAAAACCAATATACTCGTTATTATAAAAAATTTCAAAAATTCCTCTAAATTTATTTTCATGACATAAAGAAGAGGAATTCTTTATAAAATAATCAAGTTGGCTATAAGAAGAATTAGAACTTTTAAATGTATTTCGTTCATTAATTAAATTGCTATTGTATAAATGAATTTCCAAATCTAGTGAAGTATTTGTATTTGGATTGGTAATTTTTATTTTTCCCTCCATATAATCTCCTGTATTAAAATTTTCAATTAATTTTAGTATATCACTTTAAAAAAAAAAATAAAAGTTATAATTTGTTAAAATAGATTGTTTCAAATTACTTAAAAAAATTAAGATAAAATCTATTGAAACATTTTAAATTTTTAACTTTTTTTAGAAAAAAAGCTACCCTAGTGAGTAGCCATTTGACTTTATTGAGAAAGTTACAAATTTGGTGCCGAGGATCAGAAAATATTTTATTTTTTTAAGCTATTTATTATTTTTAATTCTTTCGGCTCAACATATTTATTAAATAAAATTTTATAGTGAATACCATTTATATCTTCATCTAAATGGCATTTTTTATATTTTTTTCCACTTTGACACCAGCAAAGAGCATTTCGCTCCATTCGTGGTTTTAAATATACCTTCAATTTTTCTAATTTAAATTCTTCATTTTTGATTTTTAAAAAAGTATATTTATCTACTGGATTTTTAACAAGTGTAATGCAAATAAGTTGAGCATCTTCTATAATTCGTTGACATAAATTACCATTATAAACTTTTCCAAAATTATGACACAAGAATTTCTAACATTATATTCTTTCCCACAAATTGAACATTTTGATGATTTTATTATCATTTCTCTACTACTAAAAATATAATATGGAAATAAAAGCTCAAATTTATCTAAAGTTTCTTTTATGTATTGAATATTAAAAGCTTCAGTACATAAAAATGGATTATTTTTTAGACTATTAATCATAATTTGAGTTTCTTCCATTAAATTCCAAGCCTCTTCATACTTTGACTTATTTTTTAAAAAATCAAAAATCTCAAAAAAATTTACTTTAATATAAAAAACAGTTTTTAAATACCATAATTTATTTTTTAAACTTAGATTCAACATATTTAATCATAATTTCTAAATCTTTATCAGAAATATTATCGATATATTTTTCAACCAATTTAAAATATGGTTTTAATCTTTGTTCTTTTTCTCTTTTTTCAAGAGCTTTTATTTTCTTATTTGCTTCTCTAATGGCCTTCTGTTTTTGTTGCTTAATTTCTTCTTTTAATTCTGTAATAGTTTTTTTATTTTTTTTCTCACTAAAATTATTTTCAATCATTTGTAATTCCCCCCTTTTACTTTTATTAATCTTAGTATAGTATTAATGTTTACAAGTGTCAATAATAGCTGATATAATTGTGGGTGAAAATTACTAAGGCAAGTTTACTACTTTTGCCGTCAAAAACTTCGTTTTAGTCGTCAAAGTAGAACTTGTAAAGGTGGGGCATAGCCCCCCTTTAATCCCCCCATTAAGTTAAATAAAAACTCCCCTATAAAAACGGGTACTTTTTATTTAACTTTTAAAGGAGTTGAAAAGATGAAAAAATTAACAGTAAGACTTGATGAAGATGATTACAATTTATTAGTAGAACAATGCAAAATTTTGGAATGTACCCAAAACCAATTTTTTAGAGAACTTTTAAGAAAAAGTTTAGCTACAGATATTGAAGAATATAACACAACATTAAAGGAGATTTTTAAGACTCTAAAAATAGCTTCAAATAACCTTAACCAAATAGCTAAAAAAAGTCATTATTCTAATGATGTAGAAGCTATAAAAAAGGAGCTGAATGAGCTATGGCAATCCTTAAAGGAATAGGTAATCCAAGTTCAAAAAGTGGTGGAGCTAAATCTACTTTAGAATATGTGGGAAAAAAAGCAGCTTTAACAAAAGGAATTTATTGTTCTAATGATTGGAAAGAAGCCTTTAATGATTTTCAAAATACTAAAGAGTTTTATAATAAAGAAACTGGTCGCCAATATCTTCATTATGTCCAATCTTTTAAAGAGGGAGAAGTTACTCCTGAAGAAGCTCTTGAACTTACAGAAAAATTTTGTAATAAAGTTATAAAAGATAACGAGGTTTTTTTAGCAGTTCATACAGATCAAAAACATACCCATTGTCATGTGATTGTTAATTCAGTTTCTTATGTTGACGGACATAAATTCCAATGCTCAAGAAATGATTTAGAAAAATGGAAAGAAATTTCTAATGAAATTAATAAAGATCATGGATTAGAAATACCTCAAAAAACAACTGAACAAGGTAAAATTATTGCTTGGAAAAAAGAACAATATATGGCTCTAAAAAAATCTTTAAAAAATAAAGAGGTCCCAAACGATAGTTTAAATCTTGTTAATTCAATTTTAGAAATATCAAAGTGCTGCCAAAATAAAAATGAGTTTATTGAAAAAATGGATTCAAATGGTTATCAAGTAGATTGGCAAGATCATAAAAAAAATATTACTTTCACAGTTTCAGAAAATATTTTAACTGGAAAGAAAAATAAGTTTAGATTAAATACTTTAGGTAAAACTTTTAATCATGAAATATTGAGTAAGGAGGGGTTGGAAAATGAATTTTCTAAAACAAGAGAGCAATATGAAAGACCAGAGTTATCAAGAGTTAATACAGGAAAACAACCAATTGAAAGAACTGCTAATGAACTATCAGAACACCAACAGGAAGCAGGATTTAGAACTAAAGTTGATGATAGAGCAATACAACAAAATGGAATCATCACTAGAGAAAGCTTTAGAGAAAGTTTTGGACTTAGAAGAGTCAATACCCTTGATGATAAAAGACATGAAAGAGAGTCAAAGCGATTGGCTGAAGAAAGTGAACGAGAACTTAAATCAAGAAATGAACAACAACAAAGAAGTTCTAATAAAATCAAACGAAAAATTAATGACAGAGGCTTCGACATTACTGACTAATATTTCTAACCTAGAAACAAAAATTAAAGATAATACTAAGGTTCTAGATAATGCAAATAATATTGTTACTAATTTTAACACTGACAGTAAAAATGTTTTGGAAAATATCAGAGATAAATATCGAGAAAACTTTTGGAAAAATCTTTTAAAAATTGGAGGGATCAGTTTTATTCTTAACGGAGTAATTATTGGTTTTTTCTTATGGATAACAAATCTTAATTATAACAAAAAATTAATAGTTAGAGAGAGTCAAATCTATGAAAAGCTTATGCAAATAGATAGAGTTCAAAGGGGAGAAGCAAAGTTTTATTTTGATAAAAAAGATAATGCTTTGTACATCCAAGATGCAGAAAAAAGGAATGTTCCCAAAAAGTTAGAAGATGAAACAACTTATTTGATTGGATTTTGGCAAACAATTTGGAATAACTTATTTAAATAAAAATAAATAAAGAGCTAGAAGTGAAAAACTAGCTCTTTTAGTTCTATCGTTTATATTATAGGTTAACAACCTATTAAATAAGAGTAGGATCTTCTAAATCTGATAAGTAAACCTCAGCATTTATTTGATAAATTCCATTTCTATTTTCATATAAATCATTTCTTGGAGATTTTGGTGGCTGCTCATAAAACTTAGGTTTCCCAAGAAAAAATGTTCCTTGTTCCCTTAATGTAATTCTTTTTATTTCTTTTTCATCATCTCTTAATTTTGCTCTAAAATCACAAGAAGATAATCTTATAATTGCTAGTTTTGCATTATATTTTTCTTGTTGTTTTTTTAATTGTTCACGAAGATTTTTTATTTCAAGATCTATTTGACTTTGAGGAACTTTACTTTCCATTAATTCGTTATGTAATTTTTTTAGTTCTCTTCCTGCATAATCATCATAAGTTAATATTTTTTTAGAATATGCTTTATTTATGTATGTGGTTACACTTTTTACATTTTTATACAAAATTGGTGGTATAAAAATTTTAGGTAATTTATCTTTACCAGTTATTTCTTTATATTGCTTTCCCAGCTCACCAAGATTTTGACACAAACTATTAAAAAAATTTTCATCTGAAACTAGATAAGAATTTCTTTTATAAGTTTGGCTTAAGTGAATAGTACTTATAGAATCAATAATTTCACTGGATTCTATGATCTCTTCAATTATTTTGTATGCTTGGAAAAAAATTCTTCCTTCTGGAGTTGATTTTGTAAAAGGCATTCTCATAAAAACCTCCGAAAATATTTATTCCTAGACCATTTTTTTATATTATAGGCTATTAGCCTATAATATAAAAAAATCAGAAAAATGTCAATTATTAATTTTATAACTTTTCCCATTGAATTTTTTTTAATAATTTTGAAGAGGTTTTTAGATAAAAAATTAAATATCTTATTCTTCTTAAAATCGATTTTAAGGCACTTTGTGTTTTCAAGTCATATATTTTAACATAAAATCTATTGAAATCTTAAATTCAGCTATTTAAAGCGGTTTAAATTATATAAAAAAAGATTAACTCATTGTAAAAGTTAATCTTTTTTTAATTTATTGTTATAATTTCAAATTTTATAACTTTTATTTTTTTTTGATTTTTTATATATAGATCAATATTATTTGTTCGTTCATCTCTTATAAACCATGTTTCAGGATAATAAGTATTATCTTCAGCTAATCCCAAGTGTAAAATATGATTAGAATTGTCTTTGTAAATTATATATTTTGATTTTAGCTCACAATTTTGAATTAAAGTTTTGTTAAACTCGATAATAAAATCTGTTTCGTTTAACGATAATAAATCTATTATTCTTGTAAAATTAATTATTCTTGTTTCTACAATTTTGAACTTTTTATCTTTTTGTAATTTTTCTAAAGTTAATTTTCTATTTTTAATTTTTGAATAAATAAGTTCTGCTGGGAATGTTGAATAACTTGTATATTGGAATCCTAATAAATGCTTTAATCTTTTTTTAGCTATTTGGAACTCAATTATTTCACCAGTTTCTAATGTTATTTTAAATTTTTTTCCCTTTAGATGTTTTTCATATTCCAATATAATTTTTCTTAGCATTATTAAAATCCTCTCTAAAAAATTTAATAGATATGAAAAAAAGTCATAGATTTTATACTACGACTTTTTTTCATAATAAAATTATATTTTATTTTGTGGTAGTAGTCAATTATTAATAAATAATAATCAAACTTTAATTCTTGTTTTTTTATTGTCCCCAAGAGAAAGGAAAGGCTACCAACTCCTCTTTGTTAACGTACAAAACACGGATAACAATTCTATTGTTATCAATTTTATTATAATCTTTTTTTCAAAAAAAATCAAGAGTCTTTTCTTTAAAAGAATCTTTTATTCTTTAAATAATCTTTAAAAGATTTAGACATCATCTAGATATTGATTTTATTGACTTAGAATACTATAACTTACTACAACCTGTAACACTGTTTACTACAACCTGTAACACTACTTACTACAACCTGTAACATTGCTTACTACATTTTGTAACATTACTTACTACAACCTGTAACATTACTTACTACATTTTGTAACATTACTTACTACAAAAAATTGACTTGCGATAAATAATGTGGTATATCTTATTTATAAAGGCTTTTTAGGGAATCTTACTACATTTTGTAACATTTTATTTTTGGAGGAAAAATGGGGAAAGAAATTATTAAATATCACAATGATATGAATAAAGTTAGTTTTGCTGGATTCAAAGAAAAAGAATTAGATTTATTTTTTTCAATTTGTCAAAAAATGAAAGATAAAGGAACTAATGAAATTGTTTTTTCTTTTTCAGATCTTAGGAAATTATCTCAATATTCAAATCGAAGTATCGAAAGATTTTATTCTGATCTAGATCGAGTATATAAAAAAATGTTGGAATTAAACTTAAAATATGAGGATGAAAAAGAAATAAGACGTTTTGTTTTATTTAGTAGATACATTATAAAAAAAGATGAACAAATAATTATAATAAAAGCTAGTGAAGATTTTGAATATATTTTAAATAAACTTATAGGAACATTTACAAAGTTTGACTTAGTAGATTTTGTGAGTTTAAAAAGTGTTTATTCAAAAAATATGTTTAAATTGTTAAAACAATGGGAGAGCAAAAAAAATGTGAAATATGAGGTCCAAATATTAAGAGAAATACTAGGTGTTCCAAGTAAATATACAACATCAAATTTTAATGATAGAGTACTAAAGCCTATTATGGATGAGCTTCCAAAATATTTTAATGATTTATGTTTAGAGAAATTAAAAACTGGAAAAAAGGTAACTCATTTAAAATTTACATGGAGTAGTAGAAAAGAAGAGATAAAAGAAGTTGAAAAAATTGAAGTTGAAATATCTGAAAAATTAGATAAAGTTATCAAAAAAGGAATAAAAAATAGATTTTTAGCAAAATTATTAACTGTTAACAACATTGAAAAATTATTGAAAATATTTGAAGAAAATGACCTTATAAAAGGACTTTTATGGGCTTACAAAGAGGTTAGGCAAGATATAAGTACCCTTGAATATTTAATAAAAACTATAAAAACTGGAATAGAAAAAAAAGAGAAAAAAATTATAGTTAAACCAACAGAAAAAATTGAAAATATTTTTGATAAAACTTTTGAAGAAAT
>NZ_KI518217.1 GCF_000479045.1 Cetobacterium somerae ATCC BAA-474 | reverse complement strand
ATAGCTTCTGTAATTTGAACATTATGTTTTTTATATATTTCACTTATAATAATAGGAACAATCTTTTTTTCAAGGTTTTTAAAAACAAAGATATTTATTTCTTTAGGAATTTCATTTTTAGAAAAAATAAACCAAAGAAGTATCCCTTCAAAAATAGTAAAGTTGGGAATAATTTGTTTAATTTCTTTAGTTGCATTTAAAATATTAGAGTTAGGAATATTTGTTAAATTTAGGGTTATTAAAGAAAAGTCATCAATAAAAAAAAGTTGTTTTAGTTTACAATAGTATATCCATTGATGTGTAATAGAGAAAAATGTAGAATTAGTTAGTAAGTCTTTTTTTAAATATTTAGAAAAAATATTTAAAGTAGATTTAGCATCACTATCTAAAAGATTATTAAAACAAACTTTAGAATAGCAAAAGGTGTCTATAACATTAAATAAAAGATATAGGGATTCAGTTCGAATTTCATTAAAAGAGCTATTTTTTAAAAAATAAAATATTTTGTAAAAGAATTCTTTATTCCAATGGCCAGGCTTGTATTTTAAAGATTGATTGAAAGAGAGGTTACGTGTTGTTTTTTCATATTCGTTGCCTCTAAATGCCACCCAAAGTGAGAAAATTGCAGACTGTTGGTGCATCGAATGTTGAGTGTTTAATAAGTTTAAAAAATTATATATATCTCTATTTAATTTGAAAAAATTATTAAAATTTAGATTATTTAAAACATCTTTTCTAAATTTATAAGGAAGATAATTTCTTTCAATTATAAATTTAAAAAGTAAAAAATAGTGTAATCTTCTTAAATTAAAAGCTGAACCCGTAAGTTTAACTCCTTGACTAGATATTTTTAATTTTAAATTATATTTTTTTAAGAGACAATTAATAATTTCTTTGTAATTATTAAGGTTTCTAGGAGTTAAATCTAACTCTTTTGAAATATTACAAAGATTGACACTATTAAATTTACTAAGAAAAAATAAAAAATAGAAAATTTTTTGATTCTTTGTAAATTGTTGTGACTTTCTTAAAATTTTTTTAGCTTCTTTGAAATATAAAATTTTGTTCAACATGTCATCAACTTTGGTTGTAGAGTGTGTTTTTTCCAAAATCTCTTCATAAATATCTTTTAGATATAATTTTAGGTGTTGTTGAGACATATCTAAAATTTCACTAAGATGCTTTAAAGTAAAGTCAGGATTGCTCTTAATAAGATCTAAAATTTGCAAGTGTTTGCTATTGATATACATAAAAATTCCCCCTTAGTATACCCTTAGAAGTTACCCCTACTTCATTAATTAATGATAGCAAAATAAGTGATTAAAATCAATATATTTCTAAGAAAAAGAACGTTTAAAAATTAAAATTAATGTTCAATAAAAATTTTATTAAACTCTTCGTTAAATTCAAAAAATATATCAACTAGAGCGGGGTCAAAATGCTGACCACGTTCTTTTTTTATTATTTCAATAGCTTCTTTATGAGAAAAACCATCTTTATAAACTCTTTTTTGTCTTAAAGCATCATAAACATCAGCTATAGCTACAATTCTAGCTTCTAAAGGAATCTCATTCTCTTTTAATCCGTAACAATACCCTTTACCATTCCATCTTTCATGATGATAAAGTACAATATTTTGAGCTATAGGACCCAATTGCATTTTATCAATAAGTTTTTTTCCTAAAAGTACATGTTTTTTCATCTCTTCAAATTCATAAGGAGAAAGTTTGCCAGGTTTTTCTAAAATTGAATCTGGAATTCCTATTTTTCCAATATCGTGAAGGGAAGCATATTCACTAATTTCAGCAATAAATTTACTGCTGCATTTAAACTTTTCAGCTAAAAATTTAGAAAAAAGATTTAACCAAACTAAACACCCCCCATTATTTCAAAAAATTATAACATAGAATAAAAAAAAACTAAATAGGTGTGAAATTACTTTTCAAAATACTTAATGAAATTTAGGAGTTAAGTTTTTATAAAAAGTAGTGAATTAGATAACAAAAGCAAAAAAAACTTTAAATTTAAAAAAAGGAAATAAATGAGACATTGGTAGTAATATGTCAAATAAAATATTTAAATTAAAAAATATAGGGGGTTAATATGAAATTAAAAACAGCAACAATTATACTGTTTTTTTTTATGGCTAATTTTTTATTTTCGTTACAAATAGGTCCGCCAATGTATGAACAAAGAATAGATGGAAATGGCGGATATAGGGAGTTTACTATAAAAAACTCTGGAGATGAAACTTTAAGATATAAGTTAACTATTTTACCTACTTTAGAAAATCATAAAGATATGAGTAAATGGACAGAAGTATCACCTAAAATTTTAACAATAAAACCAGGGAAGAGTGGGAAGATTAAAATTTACTCAAATGCTCCAAAAGGAGCTGAAGAGGGCGAGTATGGGTTTATTTTAAGTGTAAAAATGATAGGACTTCCTAGATTACCTGAAGAAACTCATTTAATTGAATCAAGTGCTAAAATAAACTTTGATGTTCATTTAGAGCTCTTTGGATATGTGGGAAATTTAGAGCCAAAAGTAAAATTAACAAATTTAAAAACAAGAAAAAAAGATAATCAAATTATAATATCAGGAAAGTTAGAAAATTTAACTTTAAAAAGAGGTGTATATTGTGGAATAGATATAATTGGAAAAAATGGAACTATATATAATTCAGATTTAAGAGTTCCTGTAAATAGTGAAAAAGAATTTAATATAGAGTTAGATAAAAATATAAAACAATCAGAAATAACAGGTATAAGGATAAGAGATTTAGAGAACTATAAAGAGATATTAAAGCAAAAAATTTAAATAGTTATTAGAAGGGGGAAACTCTTTTAATATATATAAGACAATAAAATATAGGAGGTATCAAAATGAAAAAGATTTTATTAGGTTTATTGGCTTTATCAGCAGTTACTTTTGCAGCTAATCCTGGAACAGATTCTTCAGCAGATATAACAATTCAAGCAAAATTAGAAGTTTTAGCAGCTACAAATGATTTAGTTATTGAAGAGTTAAATGATGCTGGAAATTGGCAACCAGTGGCAAAAACAGTAGAGTTTGATCATGGCCAAGTTTTACAATCAACAACTTCACCAGTAGATGTACCAACTCCTAGTTTAGTAAAAAGTTTTAGAGTAAAAAGAGCAAATGCAGCAAACTTAGATGCAAATTCGTCAGCAGCACCAGGAAGTTATAGCAAGTTCAGTTTAGATATAGGAGGGGTAAAAGGAACTGTTGCAGGAAATATGGTTGGAACTGGAGCACCAATTCCTCATACATTTAGAACAACAGATACAACAACACCTTCAACATTCGCCGTTGGAACAAAAGAAATACAATTTAATATAGAATCAATAGTTCCTAAAATAGGTACAAATCAAGCAGCTGGAGTTTATACTAGAACAGAAACAGTTACAGTAACATTAAATAATTAATTATTTAAAATAGAGGAGAATATTCTTCTCCTCATTTTTGAGTAATTAATATAAAAAAGGGGGATTTTTTTATGAAAAAAATTATAATTATCTTTTTCTTATTCACTTTAAATCTTTTCGCGTATATCAATATTCATCCTATTTATTTTGATAAGCCTATAGATGGGGTAGGGAGTAATCAGGAGTTCACTTTGTATAACAAAACACAAAAACCAATTAGGTATACTATTTCTTTAAGTGATACAAATATAAAAAACAGTATGAAAGATTGGATAGAATATTATCCAAAAACGATAACAATAAAACCTGGGAGAAAAGAAAAAATTAAACTTTTTATTAAAGCTCCTTCATCTACCTTAAAAGGAGAATATTTAGCAACATTGGAAATAAAAGAGAGTATCGTACCCAATTTAGAAAAAAAGAATGATAGCAATGCTATACAGATATTAACTCATCTAAAAATGGATATAGCAGGTTATGTAGGTGATATTCAACCAAAATTAGAGTTTAAAAAATTAAATCTAAATTTTGAAGGAAGTAAAATAAAAGTTGCTGGAAAAGTTAAAAATAATGGAGAACGTAGAGCAAAAGTTTTGTTAGTTTTAACTAATGGAAATAAAAAAGATGAATATGTATTAGGAAAAATAAGAGTTTTAAAAGGAGAGGAGATAGATTTATCAGTATTATCACATGAAGTTTTAGAGAAAAGTGATATAAAAAAAATACAAAAATATAAAAATCTTATAATACGAGAACAAGACACTAATCAAGAGATTTCCAAATTATCGATATAAAACTAATTAGACAGGAGGTGTTTTATGATAAGAAAAGTTATGATGTATTTAATGATATCTACCACTATAATACTAGCAAGTGATTATACAATGGAAGATTTAAATAAATTAAAAGATTTAAACATGATTTCAAGTGAGGAGTACGAAATTTTTAAAAATGAGTTACAGGGAACTAGTTCAGGTAAAGAATTTTTTTCTTTGAGTGTCAATGGGTTAAAAGTGAGTGAAATTTATCCAGTTATAAAGGAGGAAATTAAAGAATATTTTCCAATTATAAATTTTTTTAATGTAATTGGATTTAAAAATTATGATATTTTAGATGGAAATCTAGTTTTTAAATTAGGGACAAATGCTGAAGAGATAATAATAAATACAAAGAATAAAACTATATCAGGAATTAAAGATGAAAAAAAAATATCTTATAGTGATAAAGAGCTAATTGTAACAGATAGTGATTTCTATATAGAAAGTGAGTTATTTAAAAAAATATTTTTAAAATCTTTTAGAATAGATAATGAAGATTATAAAATAGCGATGTCATTATCTTTTGAAACTCCAGAAGAAATAAAAATGTATTTAAGAAATGTACAAGATGGATTAATTGAATCTCAAAATGCTGGAGAGATGATGTTTACAAATAAGAATAGTCTTTTTGATTTAGGAAATATAGGTTTGGATATTGAAGCATATACTGAAAGACAAGAGGGAGATAATAAATTTGATACTGATTGGAGTGGAAATGTTGAGTA
Source organism: Cetobacterium somerae ATCC BAA-474 (assembly GCF_000479045.1). Taxonomy (NCBI): domain Bacteria; kingdom Fusobacteriati; phylum Fusobacteriota; class Fusobacteriia; order Fusobacteriales; family Fusobacteriaceae; genus Cetobacterium; species Cetobacterium somerae. Next base: position 3,451 of record NZ_KI518217.1, on the reverse strand, counting down.
TCAAGGTGGGCTGTTATATGGTGAGTTTACTTTAGGGTATGATATAAGAAATAAAGAGTTAGGGGATGTATCGCTATATTATCCAGATATATGGAAGGATCATTCTTTTGAAGTAAGTAATTTAAAAGCAATAGGTGAAGCTAGAGAGTGGGAAGTTATTTTTAGAAAAGAAAAAGGCTATTTTAAAGTTGGAAGAAATTTTGTAATTAGAGAAAATGTTCCAATAGGAAGTAAAGTAGAGCTATTATATTTGGGATTTCCTATAGAGATAAAAGAAGCTGAAAATGGAACTGTAGAATTTACTAACTCAGAAATTCAAGAAAATAGACAATACACATTAAGAGTGTATACTCCTGCTGGAAAAATATACACAATTGATGTAAATACAACAAGTGACTATAATCAGCAAAAAAAGGGTGAAATAGAGTATGATATTTCCCTTAGAGAAAATGATTTATATAATAAGTATGAAAGTCATGCAAATGTTTACTATGGTTTAACAAATAACTTTACGACTGGATTTAAATATCATAGAAAGATAGAAAGTGATATTAAAGGGAATAATGGATACATAGATTCGATTAGAGCAGAGGGAGTTTATTCAAATGTTGTGTATAGATATCCTTATACAGTAGTTTTAGGAGGAGACAAAGCCTTAAAAAGCTTTAGAAATACAGAAGGGGATAGTGATAAGGAAAGATATGGATATGATTATAAGGGTCAAATTGATATAGGAAACTTTAGATTTAAAGCTGAAAATCAACATTTTGGTAGATATTTTGATGAAGAAAAAATAGAGGATTATTCAGTGACATATAATCCTTTGGGAGCGTTTCAAATTAATTATGACTGGGGAAAAACAAAATATTATGATGGTAGCAAAGATTCAAACGAGAGTGTTGGATTTAATGCAAGCAAAGCTTTTAAAGAACTTTTAATAAGTTTAGATTATAATAAATCTTTAAATAATGAAGATATTTATAGAGCAAACTTATATTATAATGGGTTAAAAAATTATAATGTACAATTATTAAATGAATGGAGAGAGAATGGAAAGGATTATCAAACAACTTTATCCTTAAGTAATAAAAATATTTTTGATATTTTTGATTATACAATAGAGTTTTCGTATTCAGAAAAAGAAAAGGAAAAGTTTACGTTTAGTTTCCATTTAGATTACAATAATTGGTTAAAGACAGATATTGATATAAATGGTAGAAATCAACGATATGCAGCTGGTATAGATAAAGTTTTTGATTTAAGAGATATAACTAAAAATATTGAGACGTTAGATAGCTCAAGAATAAAAGTAGTTACATATTTAGATGAGAATAATAATGGAATAAGAGATAAAGATGAGAAGACAGTAGAGAATGTAATTATAAAATTAAGAAATGATGAACAAAAAACAGATGAAGATGGAGTAGCTTGGTTTCATGGAATACCTAATGATGTTATATATGATGTAACTCCAACAGTTATTAAACCTAATTATACAACAACAAGTAGCAAAATGAAAATTTTAGGACGAAAAGTAGGGACTGTAGAGGCAGAAATACCAATAAAGCCGATGCTAAGTTTAACAGGAATATTTGAATTAGACTCAAGTTTAAATTTAAGTAAAAAAGAGAAAGAAATTATTTTAGAAAATACCTTGATTAAAGTTATAGACTCAAAAGGTAAGTTAATAGAATATATAAATCCTGAATTAGATGGAACATTTGAAATAAATGGATTATTTAGCGAAAAATATACTGTTGAAATACTTTATATGGGTAATGATTATAATATTCAAGGTATAGCGAAAAATGTTCAAATGGCATATAGAGAAGATGGAAATAGACTTGTAATAAACTATCAAAATGGTAAATTTAGTATGGAAGGTAGTGAACTTAAAAAAGGGGGAGCATTATGAAAAAGATAGTTGTTTTCTTAATAGCTATATTATCTATAAGTGTAATAGAAGCATCAAATATAAAAGATAAAACTATAGAAGAGGGAGTTAAACCTCTTCCACCACTTGAAATACCAATGATTCCTATGATACCTGCTTCTCCGAATACAGATACAACAACAGATGAAAATAATAATTTAACAGAATGGGAATTAGAAAAAATATCGACATTTCATTTAGAAACAAAAGTTGAGGTTTTAGTTCCTTTAGAAATAATATCTGATGTAGAAATAAAAGCTCTTGTTATAGATGATCAAAAGTTAGTTATTCCATTTGAATTGGAGATGAATAAGGAGCCTGAAAGAAAAAATTATTATGGGTTACACTATAGTGAAACAGAAATAGATATTGATGAAGATGGAAAAGTTGATACAAAAATATTTTCACCTAAATATATAAATCAAAAATTTGTAAAAGATAACTATTTATATATTGATGGCTCTAAAATTTCTAAAGAGGGAGTGCATAAGAAAAGAGTTTATGTGACTGTAGAGCTTAAGGAAGAGGTGAGATAAAATGAAAAAAGTATGTTTATTTTTTATGATATTATCAACAGTTCTATTAGGAGAAATAAAAGTTAGGATTGTAGAACCTTTAAAATTTAGAGATATTAATGCTACAGAAATTGGACCAAACCAAGTCTTAGCAACTTCACAAATAGAGATATTTACTGATAATAAGGAGGAGGATATAGGGAAAAGAGTTGTGTTTAAATATCCAGAGTATATGATGTTAAGTAATAGAAAAAAATGGATTAAAATTAATAAAATAGGAATGGAAATAAAAGAACAAGAACTTATATTAGAAAGAGAACGGGTACCAGTTATATTTTATGCAGTACTAGATAAGAGGGAACTTGATAAAGGGGAGCAAATAAATATTATAGAAGGAGAATACAGTGGAAAATTTCCAATTGTATATTCTGTATATAAAAGAAAAAATAACTACCCAGTTACTCTTCCAGAAATACACCCAGAGGATAGACCTACAATATTGCCAATATTTCCAGATCAAGAAGAAAATAAACCAGTAGTATTGCCTATATATCCAAGTGATACAAATAAACCTTCTAATAAAAAGGAGGTATAGTTATGAAAAAAAATATATTTATAGTGTTTATAAGTATGATTTTAAGTTTGTATGGAAAGGAGAAAAAATTAGAGTATGAAGTAAAATATTCAGAAAATAATTTTATAGTAGTTAGTATTTCTAAAGCTAGATTTCCAACTGTAATGAAGAAATATCATATAGTTGAGGGGGAAGAGGATTTAGAGGATATAAGTGAAGAGTATAAAATAAAAATAGATGAATTAGAAAAAATTAACAAACTAAGCAGATTTGATAAATTAAGAGCTGGGCAAATCATATATTTGATAGAACAAAATAAGGGGGGTGGGGTATGAAAAAAGTTATAATTTTTTTGATGCTATTTACACTATCAATAGTAAGTTTTTCCCAATTTTCAAAAGATAAAGAGATAGATATAATAAAATCATT
>NZ_KI518216.1 GCF_000479045.1 Cetobacterium somerae ATCC BAA-474 | reverse complement strand
TGTATTTGAAAAAGAAGAGGAAGAAATAAACGAGCTTATTTATAATAATTTATTTAATTCATTGAAATTATATGAAAATAATAGATTACATAATCCAGAAGATTCTAATTTTAAAGTTTTAAATAATTCTTTAAAGATTTTACCTAAAATTATATATATTCCAACAGAAATTAATTTTCAAAGTATTCAAACACAAACTAACATGTTAGAACGACACTATAATTTTTTAAATATTGTAGATACAGGCCTAATCTCGAATATAGCTTCATATATAGCCACAAGAGTTACTTATATTAGCAATACAGAGGAAGATTTAACTGGAAAAGAGGTTAGAGAAAAGGTAGCTAAAGAGATTAATGATATCTTTTCAATTTTAGATTTAGATATAAAGTTACAGGGACTTTCTAGGGATGAAAGAAGTATGCCTATTTTTTCAAATTCTACAGGTGAAGAGTTCGATATAAACGAGTTATCATCTGGTGAAAAGCAACTTTTTGTAAGAACTTTAGCGATAAAAATGTTAGAACCTGAAAACTCTATTATTTTAATCGATGAACCAGAGCTATCCTTACACCCAAAATGGCAGCAAAAAATTCTCGAAGTGTATAAAAAAATAGGAAAAAATAACCAGATTATTGTAGCAACTCACTCTCCTCATATATTAGGAAGTGTTCCTAAAGAAAACCTTATAATTCTAACTAGAGATGAGAACGGAGAGATAAAAGCTTTAAAAGATGAAGAACTTTATAGCTCTTTAGGTCAACCTGTAGATAGAATTTTAGAGGATATTATGGGCCTTGAAACAACAAGAAATCCAAATATTTTTAGGTCTTTAAAAAAATTAAGAGAACTAGTTGATAATAACCAGTATAATTCTGAGGAATTTAAAAGTTTAATGAAAGAAATGACTGCTACTCTAGGAGGAACAGATCAAGATTTAATGCTGATTAAAATGGATATTAACATTAAAAAAAAGCAAAATGAGCAAAGGGGGGAATAAACTTGTTCAAAGTTAATAAAACCCCTGAGCCAAAATTTTTTCAAGAGTTTAAAAAGAAACATTCCCTTTCTAACTGGAATCAATACGATTCTTATCGTTATATAAAGCAACAACTTAGAGAATACTCTCTTTTTGAAGAACAAGAGTTATGCTGTCCATATTGTGAAATTGAAATAGATGTAGATACAAGTGAGACAGAACATATTAAGCCAAAAGATATATTTCCTAATGAATTTCAAGATTTTAATAATCTTATAGTTGCTTGTAAAAGTTCTAAAAGGTGTGGAAATAGTAAAGGAAGTCAATGGAGTTCCGATTTTATAAATCCAGTTCTAGAAAATCCACAAGATTTTTTAACATATGATATTAAAACAGGAGAGGTAAGACCTAAAAATTCTATAGGAACTGATTATGAAAAAGCTAAGGTAACAATTGATATACTAAACCTAAATGATAAAAGATTAGCTGAGGCTAGGAAAAATTTCATATTAGGAAATAAATACTCTATTGATTATTTAGAACCTGAAGGTGAGTTTAGAACTCTAAAAGAGTTCATGATTGACAATAAGGATAGTATTACATCTGTTTAAACGCTCTATAGATCTGGATCTAATTAAAGTCTTCAAGTTAGGGTATACTAATCTTAATAAAGATTTTATTGCTAAAACTGAATAAAAAAGAGCATATTTGTAATACATTTCACAAATATGCTCTTAATAGGCTTTTTACACCTTTATATATCATTTTTTAACCTTACGGCTACTAATTAGATCAATTTCAAACGAACGCCTTAAATCTCAAATTAAAGAGTCGTTTTTGTGGACTTTTGTACATAAAATAGTAACATTTATACATCATTCTTATTTTACAACACTTTTTTTATAAAAGTTTATAATTTTAGTCCAAAATAGAGATTCTACTCTCAAAACGTCAATTCTTACTCATTATTCTTTCCCTCTATTTCTTCTAAAACCTCTAGACTGACCAAATTTTTTTGTATTATTTTCTTAACATATACGCTCTAATAGCTTTTTCACCAGTAAATTCTAAAAGTTGCTTTACATTATTTATAGCCTCATCTAAATTCATAGGTTCGTTTATTATATCTAAAACCAAATCTATTCCATTTTGATAAATTAAATCTAACTCTTTACTTGAACTCCCTACAATTGCTATCACACTTTTCTCATACTTTTTGGATATTTTAGCTATTCCAATGGGAGTTTTACCATTTATAGATTGATTATCTATACGCCCTTCTCCTGTTATTATCAAATCTGCATCAGAAATTATTTTTTCAAATTCAATCATTTTAAGTATTTCATCTATTCCTTGATTAAACTTTCCATTACAAAGAGATAAAAATGCATATCCAATTCCTCCTCCTGCTCCACTTCCAGGTTTATCTGCAAACTTTACTCCTAATTTCTCATCCAAAATTTCACTATATTTCCTCAATATCTCATCTAATACAACTATATCTTTTTTTGTCGCTCCTTTTTGTGGACCATATATATAAGAAGCACCATTCATTCCACATAATATATTATTTACATCTGAAAGTATATGTATATCAATATCTTTTAATCTTTTATCTAATTCACTATAATCTATGCTTTCAAGATTTCTTAATTTTTCAGGAGTTGGAATAAACTCATTTTTATACTTATCATAAAATTTTACTCCTAAGGCATTCAGCATTCCTGCACCACCATCGTTAGTTGCACTCCCACCTAACCCTATGTAGATTTTTTTTATCCCCATATTTAAAACAATTTTTATCATCTCTCCTACACCATATGTAGTTGTTTTATATGGATTTAAATCATCTAGCTTTATTAAGTTTATTCCTGCTGCCTCCGCCATTTCTAAAACAGCAATCTCTCCTTTTAAAATTCCTATTTTTGCTTTTCTTTTCTTCCCAAATGGATTAGATACCTCAACATATTCATATTTCCCTTTAGTATTTTCTACAATGGCCTCAACTGTACCCTCTCCACCATCAGCAACTATAACTTTTTCTATTAAAACTTTATCTTTAGAATAATTTAAAATACCTCTCTCTATAGCTATTGCTGCATCTTTAGATGAAATGCTCCCTTTAAAAGAATCTATAGCTATAACGACTTTTATATCTTCTTTTTTCATAAATTACCCCTTTAATACTTTAGCTTTTTTCATCTCGTTTCTCATGAAATCTATTGTATCTTTTGGTGATGATAAGTTTGGTTTTATGGGCAATCCTACATCCATTCCATTTATATTCGCCATATCTTTTGTAGCTACAGGAAAACTAGCCTTATCCATTGAGATTCTAACTGGATTTAATTTAAATTGCAACTCTAAGGATTCTTTTAAATCTCCCTTCATATACTCATTATATATTGATACAATAAGCTCTGGAAAAATATTAGCAGTTGTACAAACTCCACCTACAGCACCTATATTTAAAGAAGAATATAACATTGTATCTTTTCCACCAAAAACTTTAAAATTTAAATCTCTTGTTTTTCTTATAAATTCTAGTAATTGATTTATATCTCCACTAGAGTCCTTTATTCCTACTATATTTTTAACCTCTCTAGCTAATCTTTCTACTAAATTTGATAACAAAGTATATCCAATTCTTGGATTATTATAGATTAAAACTGGTAAATTTTCTACAGAATTAGCTATTGTTTTAAAGTGCATAAATAACTCTTCATCTGTAGGTTTTAAAAACATTGGTTGTAAAACAGCTACTCCTGCAACTCCTAATTCTTTTCCCATCTTAGCTAATTTAACACATTTTGATGTTCTAATTGCACCTATGCCCATAATTACAGGAACTCTTCCATTAACTTCATCCAATATAGTTTTTAAAATAATTTCATATTCATTATCGTCAAACATATAAAACTCACTATTACTTCCATGAGCTAATATACCGTGTACTCCACCATCTATTATAAAATTAACTTGTTTTTTTAATTTATCTAAATCGATACTTTCATCATCTTTTACAGGAGTAAGTATAGGTACATATATTCCTTTTAGCCAATCTGTATTCATTTTATCCTCCATGATTTTATTTAGTATTATTTCTTTCCAACTGTTATATTATTTATTTTTTCATAATAGTTTACAATAGCTGAATGGTCACTCTCTCCTTTCCCATCTATTTTTAAAGCCTGTAATATCTCCATAATTTGTGCAGTTAACGGTAGTGAGGCATTTATTGAGTGTGATGTATCAAGAGCATTTTGTAAATCCTTTATATGTAAATCAATTCTAAATCCTGGTTTAAAATCTCTTTCTATCATCATTGGTGCTTTAGCATTCATAACAGTACTTCCTGCTAATCCACCTCTTATAGCTTCAAAAACAAGTTGCGGATCTACCTCTGCCTTTTCACAAAGAATAAATGCTTCACTTAAAGCAGCTATATTTAAAGCCACTATAATTTGATTTGCTAATTTTGTTGTATTTCCAGCTCCAACATCTCCAACTCTAACAACAGATCCTGCCATTGATTTTATAAGGTCATAATATTTTTCAAATATCTCTTTATTTCCACCAACCATAACTGATATTGTTCCATCAATAGCTTTTGGCTCTCCACCAGAAACTGGAGCATCCAATAGATAAATCTCTTTTTCAGCTAAAGTTTTTGCTATATTTTTACTCTCCACAGGATTTATAGAACTCATGTCTATTACCACACTTCCCGGTTTTAATCCATCTGCTGCTCCATTTTCACCAAATAAAACTGTTTTTACATGTGGAGAATTTGGTAGCATTGTTATTAAAACATCACAATTTTCTCCTACCTCTTTTGGATTTAAAGCTGATTTTACTCCTACCTCTTTTAACTCCTCTATTACTTCAATATTTCTGTCATATGCTATAACCTCATATCCAGCTTTTAATACATTTTTACACATTGGTTTACCCATTATTCCTAATCCTATAAATCCTACTCTCATTTTATCCTCCTAAATTATCTTACTAAACAAGGTTTTTTATTATCAAATTTCCAATCCTTTATTAAATACTGCATCGCTAAAGAATCATCTCTTGCACCTAAGTTATTTTCTACATATAACTTGTGAGCTGCTATAATCCTATCCATATCAATCTCTATTCCTAATCCTGGAATATCTTTTGGAACTGTTATCTCTCCATTTTCAATTTTATGAGCATTTCTTGTTAAATTTTGTCCATCTTGCCAAATCCAATGAGTATCAATAGCTGTTATTTCACCTGGTGCTGCTGCCGCTACATGGCTAAACATAGCTAAAGATATGTCAAAGTGGTTATTTGAATGCGACCCCCAAGTTAACCCAAATTCTTTACACATTTGAGCCACTCTTACAGATCCCTCCATTGTCCAAAAGTGTGGATCTGCTAAAGGGATTGAAACACTATTTAAAACTACCGAATGTTGCATTTGTCTCCAATCTGTTGCTATCATATTTGTTGCAGTTGGAAGTCCTGTAGCTTTTCTAAACTCTGCCATAATCTCTCTTCCAGAAAATCCATTTTCTGCTCCACAAGGATCTTCTGCATAAGCTAAAATTCCTTTCATATCTTTACATAATGATATAGCTTCTGCTAAAGACCAAGCTCCATTAGGATCTAGTGTAATTCTTGCATTTGGAAACTCTTTACTTAGAGCTTTTATTGCCTCTATTTCCTCTTCTCCTTTTAAAACTCCACCTTTTAATTTAAAATCTTCAAATCCATATCTTTTGTAAGCAGCCTTAGCTAACTCTACTATTTTCTCTGGAGTTAATGCCTCTTTTCTTCTAACTTTCCCCCATTCATCAGATTCATCATCTAAATCAATATAAGGTAAATCTGTTTTATCTTTATCCCCTATATAAAATAAATATCCTAGCATTTTTATCTTTTCTCTTTGTTGTCCCTCTCCTAAAAGTGCAGCTACTGGAACTTTTAAAAATTTTCCCATTAAATCTAAAAGTGGTGCTTCTACTCCTGTCATAACATGAACTGTGGTTCTTAAATCAAAAGTTTGTGTTCCTCTTCCATCACTATCTCTATCTTTAAAGTTTTCATATATACTTTTTATTATATTTTTATACTCTCCAATACTTTTCCCTATAACAAGCTTTTTAGCATCTTCAAGAGTTTTTCTGATTTTTTCTCCACCAGGTACTTCTCCCACTCCTATCTCACCATTACTTGCTTTTAATATAACTATATTTCTTGTAAAATATGGTCCATGAGCTCCACTTAAATTTAAAAGCATACTATCATAACCAGCCACTGGTATTACATTCATCTCAACTATTTTAGGTATCATCTTACTCTCCTTTATGTTTTTTTATCTTAGTATATTTAAGTATTAATAGTTATGTTATTGGTGCTGGATTAAATATACAAAAGTCATTATGTAATTCATGTTCTTCTGCTAGACTTTTCTTGTTTCCACTAGCAACCTGTACAATCTCATTAAAAAGTGTCTCTCCTACTTCTTTTATTGTTGTTTGTCCATCTAAAATAACCCCTGCATTTATATCTATTAAATCACTCCACTTATCTTTCATCTCACTTCTTGAACAAACTTTTATAACTGGAGCTAAAGCTAATCCATAAGGAGTTCCTCTTCCTGTCATAAATACTTGTAATCCAATTCCAGATGCTAATTGACAAGGTCCACAAACAATATCACTAGCTGGAGTTGCTGCATAAATCAATCCATTTGTGGTTGGTTTCTCTCCTGGTGAAAGAACTTCAGCAATAGGTGCTCTTCCTGATTTAGCTATAGATCCCATAGCTTTCTCAACTATATTTGATAGTCCTCCTTTTTTATTTCCAGGTGTTGGATTTGCGCTTCTATCTACCTTTCCATTCTCTAAATAATTATCATACCACTTCATTTCAGATGCTAACTTATTTCCAACTTTATCACTTGTACATCTTTGAGCAACAATATTTACTCCGTCTCTTACTTCAGTTACTTCAGAAAATAAAACTGTCGCTCCACCTTGAACTAACATATCTGTAGCATATCCAGCTACTGGATTAGCTGTTACTCCTGAAAATGCATCGCTTCCTCCACACTGCATTCCAACTAAAAGCTCTGAAAGTGGTAATTCTTCTCTTTTTCTTTCATTTAATACTTCTAATTTTTTTTCAGCCATTTCCATTAAAGAACTTATCATATCTCTATATCCATTTTTCTCTTGTAAAATAATCACATTTTCTGAGTTTATATCTTTATCTTCACATAACATCTCTACAGTTAATTTCTCACATCCCAATCCAACCACCATAACTTGTCCACCAAAATTTGGATGTTTTAAAATATTTCTTAAAATTCTAATAGGTATTTCTGCATCTGGCGAATTAATTGCTACTCCACATCCATATGCGTGATTAATTGCTACAATATCATCAACATTTTTATATTTAGGTAATAGCTCTCTTTTCATTTTTTCAATCGCTTTATTTACAACCCCAGCAACACACTGAACAGTTGTATTTATTCCAAGTATATTTCTAGTACCTCCATATCCACCATTTGGATTTTTATATCCCAACCATTTTTTTACCAAAGCTTGAGGTAGTATATTTTCTGTATCTCTTCCAAAAGTTAAATTATTTAAACTTGGTGATATAGGTAATCTTAACATCTCTTCATTTATCCATTGACCTTTTATTATATCATCAATTGCGTATCCAAGAGTAACTCCATATCTTACAATATCATCATTCTTTTTTATATCTTCTAAGGCTACTTTATGAGCTTGTGGAATCATATCTTTTGCTACAACTCCTTTTATTATCTCTTGCCCTTTATCTATATCTTTTATAGCTACAGCTACGTTGTCATTTTCATTAATTTTGATGCATAGCTCTTTCTTCATAATCTTCCCTCTTTGCTATTTTAGTTTTTTTTTGTTTTTTCTCTCTATTATTATCATAAATTGCATATCCTATAGACAAGATTATTAATACCCATATTCCATTTCCAATTGGTCTTTGAAAGAAACATAATAAATTTCCACCAGATCCTTTTATTGAATCTACAAAATACTTTTCTAAATCTCGTCCTAATATAAATCCTATTAAAAATGGTGCACTTGCAATACCTACTTTTCCAAATATATATCCAACAACCCCAAATAGAAGTAATGTCCACACATCAAACATATTTCCATTACGTATTGCATAAGTTCCTACAACACACATCAATATAATAACTGGATACATTCTTTGTTTAGGAATTGTTATTACTTTTGCAATATACTTTATAGGGTAAAACATAAGTACAAACATAAGTATATTTGCTATCAATAGTCCAAATAAAATTGTATGCCAAATTTCAGGATTCCTAGTTATAAATAGTGGACCTACTTGAATTCCTTGTAACATAAAAGCACTTACCAAAACTGCTGTTGTACTATCACCTGGTATTCCTAAAGATAACAATGGTATTAGTGCTCCACCTGTTAAACCATTATTAGCACTTTCACTAGCTACAAGTCCCTCTATCGATCCTTTTCCAAATTCATCTGGATTTTTTGAAAAGTTTTTAGCTTGAGAGTACGAAAGTAACGATGCTGCACTTCCTCCTACTCCAGGAAGTATCCCCATAAAAGTTCCTATTGAACTTGATCTCAATATATTAAATAGTTGTCCTTTAAAATCTTTCAATGAAAACTTCTGCTTTTCCGTTGCCATATCTGCAGAAAGTTTATTTGATTTCATACCCATCTCAGCCTCTTGGAAAATTTGAGCTAAAGCAAATAATCCTATTAAAACTGGAAGTAATTGAAATCCACTTCTTAATTCTACTCTTAAAAAGTTAGGTACCATTCTCACCATATTATTGTCTGGAAATTGTCCTATTAAAGCTACAAAAGTTCCTAGAAATCCTGCAAATATTCCCTTTATCATATTTCCTTTTGATAAAGCTGCAATAACTGTCATCGCAAATAAAATTATTAAAAATTTCTCTACTGCTGAAAATTTTATAGCTAATCTTGCTAAAGGTGGAGTAAATAACCAAAGTGCAATTAAACTAATTAATCCTCCTATTAAAGATGCTATAATTCCTATTTTTAACGCTCTTTCTCCCTCACCTTTTTTAGTCATTGGATATCCATCAAATCCTGTTGTTATTGATGATGGTGTTCCTGGTATATTTACTAATATGGCCGGTATTAGACCACCACTAATTCCTCCTACATAAAGACCTAATAATAAAAATAGTGATGTATTTAAATCATATGCATATGTTAATGGAAGAAATATAGCTATAGCCATTGTTGCTGTCATTCCAGGAAGAGCACCAAATATAATACCAACTAATACACCTATAACTATCATAACGAATTGTAATAAGCCAAATGTTATCATTTTTTTCTCCTTTTATGGTAATGTAATCTGAAATACATATCCAAATAAAAACCAAATCCCTATTGAAAATCCAGATGAAATCGCTACCGAATTTATAAGTGACTTTTTATTATTTTGTATTCCAACAAATAATATATTAAATAGCGATATAAAAACTATACTCGATAATAAAAATCCAAATATAAGCATACTTTTTATATATAAGACAAATAAAACCAGAGTTCCTATTAGTTTTAATTTATCCCAATTTTTTTGAAAAAAAGTATAGTTTTTATAATCAAAAATCTTTTCATTATTTTTTTTACACTTGATTATTCTTTGAATAAACATAACTACTAGAAGAAATATTAAGATTCCCAATATAATCGGAGGAAATATTAAGTGTGAAGTTGATGGAACATAATTAATTCTCATTTTAACCTCCTATTTCTTTACTAATTCATCTAATGATGGTGAAGTTTCTATTAGTTTCTTTATTCCATCTCTTTTGTTATTTATAAATTGAGCTGCACTCGTTGAATCTAGATATTCAGATCTGTATTTCATTTTCCCTAAAGCCTCATTATATTCTGAAGTTTTAGAAATACTATTTGCAGCCATATCTAATTCTTTAATTAGCTCTGGTGCTACTCCTTTAGGCATATATACCAAGAAATCTTTTGAAAATGCAAAATCTTTTCCATCTAATGTAATTCCCATATCTTTATAAGACTTTACATCTACTCCCTCAATATTATCTAAAAGTCCAACAAATTTCATAGCAATTTTTTTGTCATCAGTCTCTGTATAATCTTTTAAAGATGTATAATCAGCAAAAATTACATCACAATTATTATCCCAAAGTAATTGTGTTTTATCTGCTGTTGATCCACCAATAACTACCACAATTCTCTTTGCTAAATCTTCACCATAATTTTTCTTAACCCAATCGTAATATGTTATAAATCCTATATGTGAAACTCCTCCAGCTTCGCAAGCCATACGTATAGTTTTATCTGGATTATCTATTAAGTACTGTGGTATTTCTACTAAAGTATTATAAGGTGCATCTTTTTTTGCAGCCCATATTGCTCCTGGATTTTGAGCAACTCTTGGTCCTATTGTCATATTTTTTAAATCATACTCTTTATCATATGCTCCAAAGTCTACACCTAAATATGTCATATCATGAAATATCATTATAGTATTTCCATCTGGTTTAGCACTTTGCATTGTTGCTAAAGCTTCTGCAGCCCCCACCGCATCAACTTTTATCTTTGCATCCAAGGCTTTCTCTAAATGTCTTGACGTTGTATCTGCAATTAAATATGAATCTCCTGAAGTTGAAGTAGATCCAATTACAACCCTCACATTTTTTCCTTTAAAAGTTTTATTATCTTCAGTTTTTCCACATCCCATAAAAATAGCTCCTAAAACTAATCCAACTAAATATTTTTTTATACTCCCCTTCATACATCTCCTCCTTTTATATTTTAATTACAATCATTATATTTGTTATTAAAACATTATCTTCGTTATAATTATATATATTTTTTATTATTAAGTAAAATTCTAATTTTTAAGAGTTATCTTAATTTTTCTTATAATAACTTGATTTTAAAAAAAATAAATTCTATAATAACTTTAAAAAGCCTTATATTTGGAGGAGTTATGGATCTTAAACAAATCGAGTATATTATTGAGATAGTAAAAGAAAAAAATATTACCCATGCTGCAAAAAAACTTTTTATTTCCCAATCAGCTTTAAATCAACAACTATTAAAATTAGAAAGTGAACTTGGAGCTCAAATTTTTAACAGAAACCGTGGTGGATGGAAACTTACAAAAGTTGGTGAAATCTATGTCGAAAATGCTATAAAGATTTTAGAGATTAAAAAAAATGCATATAATATGATTTATGATTATGTTGAAAATAAAAAAAGAAAGCTTATTATTGGCTTAACTCCAGGTCGGGGTATTGAGCTATTTACATCTATTTTTGAAGAATTTCAATCTCTTTATCCATATTTAACTATAATTCCTATTGAACTTTCAGTTTATCAACAGCAAAAAAAAATTGCTAACGGAGAAATTGATTTGGGATTTATGACCCTTTCTAAAGATCAACGAACAGATGATAACTATGTTCTTATCTATTCTGAAGAAATGGTTTTTATAACATCTAAAAATCACAGTTTTAATAAAGATAAAAAATCATTAAAACCTATTGAATTAAATGATTTTTGTAATGAACCTTTTGTTTTTATGAATGAAAACTCTACTAATCGAGACTTAATTAACAATATTTTTGAAGAAGCTAGAATCAAACCTCATATTTTATTTGAAACAACATTTACCAGTAGTATAATAAAAGCTGTTGAATCCTCTTTATGTTGTAGCGTAGTTCCCCATTACTATGCAAAAAAAAGTATCCAATCTCTTTCTTATTTTCCCATTAAAGGAAATCCAAGTTGGGATGTTGTAGTTAGTTATAAAAAAGGAACTTACTTATCAAAAGCATGTAAAACTTTTATTGAATTAACTAAGGCATATTTTAATTTTACACTTGATCTTTAAAATTTAGCTCTTAAATAATATATAAATCAATATGTCTGCCTATCTAATATGCAAAAAAAGTTGTAGCTTAAAGCTACAACTTTTTTTAATAATCAAACTGTCTATAATATCTTCTAATATCAAGAGAGTGTTTCGTATTATCTTCAAAATGAAATGCCAATCTATCAACTAAAACTGTTGATGCAATTGTTGGTGCTATTATCCAACGATACTTTTCATCTATACCATTTAATTTAAAATCTAATGTATCAATAATACTTAATTTTTTTGTGTATTTCTTCAAAAACTTTTCAGCTCTATCGTCTAAAGCTCTTGTTTTTCCAGATCCTTTAACTAAAAATACACAAGTATCTTCCTCAACTATTTCTAAAGTTCCGTGGAAAAATTCTGAACTTGTAACAGACTTTGTTTTTAACCATTGCATCTCTTCTAATAAACACATTGAGAAAAGATATGTCTCTCCCCACACTTCACCACCACCAATCCAAATCATATAAGGCTCTTTATAATATTGTTTTGCCATTTCTTTTGCTTGAGGATCAAACTGTAATTTTGCCTCTAATAAATTTTCTGGTAGTAATAATAACTGATTTCCAAAATCATTATAATCCAAAAACTCTCCTCTATTTGATAAAATTTTAAAAAACAACCAAAACAATAACATATACTCATACTCTACACCATTTTCATGTCTCATTGGAATTACATAATTAGAATTTTTAGCTAAAGGAGATTCTAAATTTTTTGTACAAGATATAACTCTTATCCCCATCTCCTTATATTTTTTAGCCATTTCAACAGTTTCTTTTGTATCTCCTGATTTTGACAATGTTATTATCAATGATTTTTCTGTTAAAGCCTTATGTCCTCTTACAATCAATTCTGCTGCCTGTTCTACATAAACAGGAAGTTCTGTAAGTTGCTTTGCAATCTCTCCCATTGCCATTAAAGGTGCTAAACTACCGCCAACTGCTGTAAAGAATATATTTGAAAATCCATCTTTTGTTACTATATTAGCAATTTCCTCTGCTATTGGTTTAGCCTCTCCTATTAATTTAGCACTATTTCTATACTCCTCCTCTTTAAATTTTAACATTTCAGAATATTTTGACATAATCACCCTCCATTTATATTTATATTTATATTTATATTTATAT